>CAZGWG010000047.1:0-22089 GCA_964529165.1 uncultured Sphingobacterium sp. | reverse complement strand
CATTCCCTATCCGTGTCCGCTTTTTTAATGAATCGACAGATGCCGATGCTTTTTTATGGGATTTTGGGGATAGGAATACCTCTACCGATAAGGATCCCGAACATACCTACCTCAGTGCGGGTGATTTTGATGTAACGCTGACTGTCTTTAAAAGCTCGGTTTGCAGTGCATTCACTGCACAAGGGAAGTTTATGATCAGTGCAAACAATATTCTGTTCATTCCTAATACATTTACGCCCAACAATGATGCTTTGAATGATGAGTTTGTGATCAGTATGACCAATATTAAATCCTACAAAATACAGATCTTTAATAGATTCGGTGTTTCTATGTTCATATCGGACGATCTTTTTAATCATTGGAAAGGAACCTTCAAAAATGAACCCTTACCGGTTGGGACCTATTATTATCTGATTGATGCCGTCGATTTTAATGGTAATTTGATCAAAAAAACAGGTCCGGTGACTATATTACGTTAACAATGCCAGCCTGCACAGATAATAGAACAATTGCTATCAGATGAAAATCACTCTTTTAACCATCGGGAAAACAGAAGATAAATATCTGATTGAAGGGATTGACATCTACCTGAAACGCCTGAAACATTATATCCCATTCCGGATACTCGAATTGCCGGAATTAAAGAATACGAAAAGCCTGTCGCAGGAACAACAAAAAAGCCGGGAAGCAGAACTGATCTTTAAAAATATTCAGAGTACAGACCATTTAATTCTGCTTGATGAGAATGGCAAAGAGTTTACATCCAGAGGCTTTTCAGTATATTTAAATAAAAAAATGGTGAGCGGGCTGCAGCATCTGGTATTCATTATTGGAGGCCCTTATGGGTTTAGTAATGAAGTCTATGAGCGAAGCAATGAAAAAATATCCCTTTCTAAAATGACACTTTCACACCAGATGATCCGCCTTTTTTTTGCTGAGCAGCTTTATCGGGCATGCACCATTTTAAAAGGAGAACCTTATCACCATGATTAAGCTGTGAATTATGGCAGACTATAAAAGAAATTACAGATTTCGCTCCGGCAACCGATCGAAGGAAAACAGGCTTTTTTGGATAATGATTCTGATTGCTATTGCAATTGGATATGCGATTATCCGGTTCTTTTGATTAAGGATATTTGGAAATAGAGAATGGGAAATTGGAAATGGACTATGTATCTTCCACCCGATAGCTATCGGATCCCTATTTCCTATTTCCCATTCCCTATTTCCTATTCCCTATTTCCTATTTCCTATTTAGATTTCTGCGACAATCGCGTTGCACTCTTTCCCGCTGCTTTGGTCGCTTTTGGTTTCTCTTTAACAGGCTCCGGCTTTTTAACCACCGGCGCTTCAGCAGCTACAACAGGAGAGCCTTCTGCAATTGGTTCAGGAGCCGCTTCAGTGAATAATGGTAAATCCTTGATGATACTAAACCAGCTTATGATCTTCTTCATGTCAGAAGCATAAACACGTTCCTGATCGTAATCAGGGGCAACCTCCGCAAAAAAAGCACGTAATGTATTACCATCCGCAGTTTTTGAGTCGGGTACACTTTTACTGTCCTTCATCTTCAGGAAAATATCACCCAGTTTTAAATCAGCCGTATCGCCAAAAACGGTAATATCTTCTAAAGAAGCCATCTTTGCAGTACTGATATTCACTACGATCTTATTCTTCTGCTCATCCAGCGTTTCCAGGATAAAGCCTGATTTGTTCTGCCCAATCAGTTTAAACAATCCCGGCTTCCCGGATACGGATACTAATCCTCTTAAATTCATATTTTTAGCTATGAGAAACGAGCTTTGAGATACGAGAAACGAGATATGAGAGACGAGCTTTGAGATCTTTACAAAACGCTATAAAAGCATCTCGTTTCTCGCATCCAGTGTCTTATTTCTCGCGTCTGGTTCCTCGTGTCTGGTTCCTCGTGTCTGGTTTCTCGTTCCTATTCTTCTACTATTTCTATTCCTAATATCTTATCTCCCTGGCGGATATCATCAACAACATCCACATTTTCAATAACCTTACCAAAACAAGTATGATTACGATCAAGGTGAGCAGTATTTGTACGGCTATGGCAAATAAAAAACTGTGAGCCACCTGTATTTCGGCCGGCATGAGCCATAGAAAGAACACCTCTATCATGGAATTGGTTATCCCCGTCAAGTTCACAATTAATACTATATCCCGGACCACCCGCACCAGTTCCTGTTGGGTCACCACCCTGAATCACAAAATCATTGATCACTCTATGAAATGTTACACCATCATAGTAGCCCTGTTTCGCCAATTTCAAGAAATTTGCAACCGTATTGGGTGCATCTTTATCATAAAATTGAACGGTCATATCACCTTTCTCAGTTTTAATAATTGCTTTGCTCATATTTGTTTCATATTCATTGGAAGACAAAGTTAATTATTTCGGTCAATTGATGAAATTCTTCAAATATCTTCTTCTTTTTATACCTTTAATACCGTTTAGACCCCAATAAACCTCATGTTAAAAGCCAGACTGACCCTTCTTTTTCTACTTTTAACGGCTGTTTGCAGAGCCGCATCCATTCTTATTCCGATGGACGAGGATCAGAAAAACCACCTTAAAGCTTATGGGATCACTTACTGGGCGCTCAAAAACGGCCTTGAAACCGACTGGCTGCTGAATTACAGAGGCGGCAGTTTTCTGATGAAATATACCCAGTCTATGGAATCAGAATGTAAAATCAGAGGGATATCTTATGAAGTGCTGGCAGATGGAAAAGTGAATGCAATCTTGAATGAAGTGACCGACCCCTCGGTTAATATGGAAATGGTCAAACTGGAGAAAGCTCCTAAAATTGCTGTTTACTCCCCTAAAAACAAACTCCCCTGGGATGACGCTGTAACGATGGTCCTCAGCTATGCAGAAATACCTTATGATATTTTATATGATGATGAGGTATTAAAAGGCGAACTACCAAAATACGACTGGCTGCACCTGCATCATGAGGATTTTACGGGACAATATAATCGCTTCTGGAGCGCCTTCAGGAATGCCTCCTGGTATCTTGAGGATGTAAAATTGCAGGAAGCCACTGCAAAAAGAAACGGCTTCAGTAAAGTGTCAGAAATGAAACTGGAGGTAGCCAGAAACATCCGGAATTTCTGCTCAGGTGGTGGCTTTATGTTTGCAATGTGCTCAGGTCCTGAAACCCTTGATATTGCACTGGCTGCAAATGGTACAGATATCGTAGAGCGTGTTTTTGATGGCGATGCTGCAGACCCCAAAGCTCAGTCAAAACTCGATTTTAATCAAACCTTTGCTTTCCAGAATTTCAAACTGGATATGAACCCGGCAATCAATGAATTCTCAAATATTGATGCAACTCCTATCCGCTCACAACTACTAAATCGCACGAACGACTTTTTTACCCTCTTTGATTTCTCTGCCAAATGGGATATTGTTCCGGCCATGCTTACACAAAACCACGACAAAGTGGTAAAAGGATTTATGGGACAGACAACTGCCTTCAGAAAAAGCTTGATAAAGCCCAATGTACTCGTCATGGGAGAAACCAAAACCAGCGACGAAGCACGTTATATCCACGGTGAATTTGGGAAAGGACAATGGACTTTCTACGGGGGCCATGATCCCGAAGATTATCAGCACATGGTTGGAGACCCGCCTACCGACCTGAATCTGCATCCCAACTCACCCGGCTACAGACTAATTCTGAATAATGTTTTATTCCCCGCTGCGAAGAAAAAGAAACAGAAAACTTGATTGACACCCGACAGCTATCCTAACGTGTAGACATATCTTATTATAACCACGTGCTAAGTGTACCAAATCCATTATTAAGCAGGGATTTAGGCGCTATGCTGTGCCCCTTTGGAGGGGCTACGGGGAGGATCCCACCCCCTTTAATTCCCCCGCCTGCGCTACCGTGTACCCCTATCTCAATCGTCCCTTAGGCTTTTATATTGCATAATGACTCCATAGGAGTCAAATGTTTATAGAATTTCGTTTACACGGAAATTCCGATCCCGAAGGTGATCGTATGTAAACTAAGTATCACATACGACCCATTCCTGGGTCGATTTTCATCAAAATTATTTGTAAGAACATTTATGGGTACACGGTACCAGCCAGCGGGGAACAAAGATGCCTAAGTATAACGACATGGACAATGTGTCCACACGGTAGGATTGCTATCGGGTTGACAATTTGAATGATAGCAGGTGTGATAATCTGCTACCATTTTTTATTTACCGTTAAATAGATCATCACTACCTAAGGATAGATTTTGATTGGTGGTTCAGTAGGCAATTTTGAAATTAAGCTTTTCAACTATCAACCCAATAACTATCGGGTGTCAATTAATTATAAAATTTCCAGCTTACCCCAAACCTTAACACTTTATCCTGCATTGGGTAGGATCTGACAGTATAATACCCTTTTGAAAGCCAGCCCTGGTTAATGTAATCATATTTCAGAAACAGATTAGCGCGTTTTAAGGTCGCCCTTACCCAAACATCCATCACCGGATAAGTGGAATATTCCAGAGCCGCATTATCGTTATAAAACTGGCTTACATTAATGGCATAGGCAGGAGCTTTAAACGGGGTATTGAAACGAAGATCAAAGCCAACATTGGTATATAGTACCTTAAACAAGCGGCTTGCATAATAGAAGCTGTTATAGGTATATATTTCCGGAGTCCTGAGAATATCCTGAAAATCAGTCTTCTGGTAAACAATATGATTATCCAGATTAAACCTTCCAAACTTAAAATCCTTTGAAAGACTAAGCTTCAGCATATTAATATTAGTCCCGAACTGATCTGGCATAATCTGCTTTGCACTTGCTGTTTCTTTGTAATAGAGATAATTACTGACCAGAAAATACTCGGCCTTTGCAGCCAGTTTATATTTCAGATTCTCGTACAGAAAGGAAAGATTACTAATCTTAGACCTTTCAAAATTTCTATTCCAGCTATGATATTGATAATCAACACGCTCATACATCTGTTCAGGCGACTTATTCTGAACGTAAGCGCCCAGTACGATCCTGCCTATCGATTTACTCAATAAAAAGCTTGTATTGGCTCCATAAAAGAAATCACCCGCATGCTTGCCCTGAACAATTTGGTTCAGATCTCCGTCAATATTTACCCGGTCACTGAAACGGTATCCCAAACCCGCTTTGAGCATGGTATTCGAAAAATTAGTCTTGTAAGCCAACTGCTCATAACGATAAAGATCATTCTGAATCCCCAAATCAAGTTTAAGTTCATTCTTAATGAAACTAAGTGCTTTACCCCTCAGATAAAAACTATAAGTAAATTCATTCCTGAGATTGGAAACTTTCGTAGAATCATTGGTTAAAGTGAATGATTGCGAAGGAAGCGTCGGAAAAGCTCCATACAAATCTTCTTCATTCCTGAAAAACTTGTATTGATCCCGGGTATAGGTTAAGGTATGTGAAACCCTTTGTGTAGGTAAGACCCTTTCTGAAGAATCAGGTCCCTGAATACTGTCCATCCTGCCGATGTAGTAAAGCTGTTTCAGTAAGAACTGAGTCTGCCGCCAGGTCTGCATCGGACGGTCTGTACCCGTAGCCTTTAAATAAACCGGCTCAGCCTTCTTATCCAGAGAACTCTCCTTAAAAATCGTATCATTCCGGGTGGATCCGTTTTCTGCGGCCTTTAACGTATTAAAAATCACATCACCAATTAAATTATAGCGCTTCTTAGGCGATTCATACCAGGCGAAAAGTGCCGCATTCAGGTGATCTGCCTTTTGATTCACATAAAAACCTTCCCCGGTCTGGCGGTTATAATGTGCCCCAACATTTAAGTTAGGCTTTACATTCTGAGAATGGGTCACCTTAAATACCTGTTCATGTATTTTGCCGTTCACATAATACAACTCGGTATAGGGTGATTTGGCACGATAGAATCTCAAAGAATCCTGTGTCAGCTTATAGAAATCAAGACTGTGAAACCCCGCATCAAAGCCAATGGTCCTTGAGGGATTGAATAACATTTCACGATAAGCAATTCCGGCACTGCCAAGTCCGATAGTAGGCCTTTTGGGTTGATATAAAGGACTATAATTCTGAAAATTATGTACCGCAGTGTCAATCCCCCTCGTTTGAGTACCTTCTTTCAGCAGATTAAAATTGGTATAACGGATATGGCGTGCATAGTAATAAATTGAATCCGCATCGCTGGTCTTATTCAGGGAAGTATCACGCTCGCCCATCTGCCCCATACGGCCCGAAGAACCCACACTTCCCTGTGCCCTCATGGTTCTTTGAGCAAATGCATCCGCATTAAACAGGTACAACAATAGAAATAATCCTAAGGCTAAGCGCTTGGTCATTAAAGTTCCAGAATGAGTTCTTTCAATATTTTTGTCATTTTGGGTTCCGCTTCCTCCGCAGTTTTTATGATCTCCTCTAAAGATACTGCCTGAAGTGTATCCGGAAAACCTTCATCTGTCAGTACTGAAATAGCAAAAACAGGGAGCGACATGTGATTGGCAACAATGACTTCCGGCACCGTACTCATACCCACAGAATCAGCCCCGATCAACCGTAAAAATCGGTATTCAGCCCTGGTTTCAAGATTAGGACCATTTACAGAAACATAAACTCCCGAATGACAGCGAATCGTATTCTTCAGGGCAATTTCCATCCCTTTTTCAATCATCAAGCGGTCATAAGGCTCACTCATATCCGGAAAACGCGGACCCAAACTCTCCGTATTCCTTCCCCGTAAAGGATTATCACTCTGCATATTGATATGATCATGAATGATCATCAAATCACCTTTTCGGTACTCCGGATTCAGGGCACCACTTGCATTTGAAACAAACAGCTTTTGTATGCCAAGCATTTTCATAACCCGGACAGGAAAGGTAATTTGTTTCATATCATAACCTTCATAATAGTGAAGCCTGCCCTGCATCGCAACCACCTTTTTACCACTGAGCATCCCAAAAATGAGCTTACCTGAATGAAACTCCAATGTAGAAATCGGGAAATCCGGAATATTGGAATACATTAAATGATGATAGATCTCGATGTCTTCTACCAGGCCTCCTAAGCCGGTTCCTAAAATAATCCCGATCTCAGGCTCAAAATCACCTATCTTTTTCTTAATGTAATCTGTTGTTGCCTGCAGATTTTGATGCATATTCTTCTATTAAATTATTAAATCTGGTCTTTTCCGGCTCATTAAATGCTGCTTCAACAGGCAGATAATAAACCGGTAAGTTCTTTAATTGTATTCTGATGCCGGCAATACCTAATCGCTGTGCATCCTTTTCGGTGGTAATGATCAGATTATCATCCCCCTCCAACTTGTTAAATTCCTTTACAAGTTTAGTGATATTTTTTTCGCTGAACCGATGATGATCCGGATATTGATGATGAATCAATTCAGAGCCAAATGATTTAAGTTCTGCAAGCAAGGGTACCGGATTGGCAATGCCTGTCAATACGACGACTTTACTTTTCACATTAAGTGATTTTAGCGGCCTTTCGGCATTATTCTCATTAAATGATTTCAAATTCCCGTACCTCAGGAAAGAAAAGAACACTTTGTCGGTAGAAAACCTGCTTAGAATGGCATTCATCTGCCCGCTGTCGATTTTTTCCGGGCATTTGGTAATCACTATCATATCCGCCCGTCCGCTAGCCCACAGAGGCTCCCTGAGCATCCCACTGGGCAGGAGCCATTGCTTTTTAAACAAACTGCTGTATTCAAACAGTAGAATACTCAATCCCGGTTTCACTGCCCGATGCTGAAAAGCATCATCCAGAATGATTAATTCATGATTCTTCTCAAGCTCAGTAATTCCGGTCACCCTGCTCTCGCACACCGCCACAGTAATATCCCTGAACTTATGCTTAAACTGAAGCGGCTCATCGCCCGACTCTGCGCTGCTCGAATTCAGATCAACGATACGAAAACCCGATGTCAGGCGACCATATCCCCTGCTTAATGTGGCTAATTGATAGCGATCTTTTAATAAACGAACCAGGTATTCTGCCATCGGACTTTTACCCGATCCCCCAACAGATAAATTGCCAATAGAAATAACAGGGGTCTGAAATTCCTGCGATCTGAATATCCCAAAATCATAGGCAAGATTGCGGAGTATAACGCCAATGCCATACAAGATTGAAAATGGAAATAATAAAAGTCGGATTAGTTTCATTCTTAAGCTCCAGACAAAAATACATATTTGATATTAAGCTTAGCGCTTTGAAATTATCAGGTGACTGGAAGATTAAAATACGGTTTAACGTGAGTCTGCAATAAAGAAAGTATTTATCAGTCCTAAATGTTTAGCTCAGGGAATGATCTTGATTAGGATTTGAGCACAGCAAACCTGGATTTAATTTTCCGGCTTAAAAAATTGCCGATATTGGCATGGTCAAAAACATTGGATCGGGGTGTCCCTAATCGGAACAAAGCCGGGTAATTCCGGCTTTGTTTTTAAGAAAATTTTCAAGTATCTACCTTTTCCCTGAAATCTCCTGAATAAAAAATATGGTGCCTGGTTATATACCAATAGGGAGTGTTTAAACTGTCCTAAAATAAGTTTATAATGTACCATATCATTAAGATTATGGTCATTAATTGTACAATTCTGCGCAATGTATGTGCAATGATTTGAAGCTCTTACTGAAATTGAAGCTAATTTGAATATAACAAAAAAACCCTCAGAAACAATCTGAAGGGCTTTTCTTCTGTGGGAGATACTGTGTTCGAACCAGTGCCCCCCTGCTTGTAAGGCAGATGCTCTGAACCACAAGAGTATTTATTACTTAAGCTCCTCAAACTTATCACCGCTCAGACGGATCGGATGATCTACATCCCCTGCCTGAGTAGCTGTGAGGTAAATTTTCCCTTCCCTTCCAACAATTTCAAAAGTGAAAGTTTCGTCTTCTCTTGTTGCTTTGAAAGTGCTTTCCCCCTCTTTAAATGGCACAGTCCAATTGCAGGTTTTTGATGTAATGCTAAACTCCCCTTTTTCCTCACCATTAATTATCAATTTTATGGTAGATGACAGGATTTGGAGGGTGGTATTCTCTGCATCTGTTCTATCAATTAAACCTTTCTCAAAATGCTCAGTTTTTGATGAGCTGAATATCAATTTTTTATCACATTGAGCATAACCTGCTGCTGTAGCTCCAACGATAAGCAGAGCCATTAATAAGATCTTTTTCATTTGTTCATTTATCATATTCAGTGAAATTAAACAGATTAGATAGGGTCTGCCAGAAAATGTGATGAAGGGGTGGAAATATGTGATGGGTTGGGAATAAAAAGGTTATAAAACAAAAAAAGCCGACTTTCGTCGGCTTTCGTGGGAGATACTGGGTTCGAACCAGTGACCAAATTAGAGGCAAAATGTGCCTTTAATGCACCTTTAAGAGGGTTTGTCTTTTTTGATTTCATATAAATATTGCAGTTTTTGTCACACTTTTTGTCACACTTTTAAGAGCATTAATTAGTTTGATTATCATCACATTAAGCCTTCATCAGCAAAACTAAAATATGCATCTCTTGTCAGGATTATATGATCTAGTACTGGAAGGTCTAAAAATTGTCCTGCACTCTTTAATTTCCTTGTAAGCTCTATATCAGCCTGACTAGGACGTAGATTTCCTGAAGGATGGTTGTGACAGAGGATAACACTTGAAGCATTACATTTAAGAGCAGTAACATAAATTACTTTTGGATCACAGATAGTTCCTGCTGTTCCACCAACGCTGATAGGTACAATTCCTAAAACCCGATGTGCTCGATTCAGGAGAATGATTTTAAACTCTTCTATGAACTCGATTATCTCAAAGTTCCAATTACTCTGCAGTACCTGAAATGTTTCAATAGAGGAGCTAATTTTAGGTCTATCACTCGCTTTAACCATTGTTTTGTAGCTTACTTGTACTTCAGCTACTTTTAAATTTTGTTTAGTTTCCATAATGTTTTGAATTATATGGAACTCAGTCATGCTTTAAGATCAACTAAGCAAAGGAGGAGAGGAATAAATGGCAAGTGTATGGTTATGTGGGTTTATGCCTAGCTCCTTTAAGCGTGTTGAGATTGAAGCATAGATTTGAGACGTACTTAATGAAAAAATAAATAGTTCAATCTGTGTGATTACTTTAGAACCTCGATAATAGCGAATATCCCAGGGATAAGAAACATAGCACCACAAATGAAAATTCGAAAGTCGAACCAGAACTGCGAGTCATAAACTTGATGCTTCCAGAATGGAGTGCGGAGCATGATAAGTATGCCTATGATCGCGAACACAATACTCGTTAAGATTAGCCCTGTAGTCATGTTGATGTAATATATAAAGATAGAATTTTGATCCAATCTATTTCGATAGACTAATGGAGCAGGAAATGAAACTTTGATGGATTTGAAGGGTAGAATGAAATGTTTTTATTACCTACACTTCACTCAATTTTTAAGGTTCTTACACCCCATGAAGGCAAGTGTAGGTTTTTGAGAATGTGGTTTTGTGTGTTTTGGAGAGAAGTATTGGAAGTGGTGAGTTTGACCTCATTCTTTTATAAGGTTTGACCTTTTAAAGAAGTAGCTTAAAATCGAAGTGCATTAAATTTATTTTAAGTTTTAGGAAGGACCCTGTTCTGTCCACCAAATAGCTTTAGTGTTTAATCCTTCTACGTATTCTAACATTAGGTGATAGATTGCAAGCTTCGCTGGTTTTAAATGAGAGAAATCTGATTCCAGAGTACTGATTGACGTCAAATGAGCGATACTTTTGTTGGCTAACTTAAGTAGAGTCACAATAGATACTTCGTTTTCTTTAAGGAGATGATGATCTAAATCGCAAAAGTTAAGGTTAGGACCTAAGCATGTTATCCTAACATCATCGTCCTCAAAATGAGTCTTGCGCTTAATAGTTGTCTGAGACTTATCAATTGTTAAACCAAGGAAGTTGAGCAGTTTCCTTGCAAACAAGGGTCCTAACTCGAAAGCTGGGTCGACTACTAGCGAGTCACTATAACAAACATTACTCTGATTAGGGTGAGTGCCTTTATCTTTACGATACATCATCAAGTCATGAGCTAACATTGAGTTAATAATATAAGGTAAATCTTTGTTTAGTAAGGCATGGACTTCTGTGTCTGATAAATAACTCTGAGTATTCCCTGTTTTTCTAAAGTTCATTATCAAGGTTGCAAAATGTAAAGATAGTTTCAACGAAGATCAGTTTCCGTTGGCGTATATTTTTCCAACTACCTGTATAAATATATAAGTTCTGGTAATATTATATACATCAATCAATGTCCTGATATGGGTAAGGATTTTTGACGCTTCATTCTTTTTCCATTTTTTGCCTTTTAAATAAGTTGTTGATCTCAGCGACCAGACTAGTATTATCTATCTATAAACATGACCACCCTACGCTGAATAACAAATAGTTACATGTAATTAGTATATTGGTTGGTAATAGAAACTATAGTATGGCTGCTGAAAACAATACCTCATCAAATAGACGAACTAAATCAACGAATCCCACCGAAGCTCAACTACACTATGAGTCTTTGACCTCAGCATTCAAATGGATGGTTGGGATGGGATCCACTTTTCTCGCGTTCTGTATTGCGGTTGCTTCATACTTGACATACAATAGCATGAAAGATCTACGTGCTGAAATTAAGGAAAGTAAAGATGAAGCGAAGGCTGAACTAATGAACATACGCCTTGAAGCAGAAAAGACGCAATTGAGCATAAGGTCTCGCATGGATGGTACGATCGAAGACCTCACCGACAATGTCAATCGTACTCAAAATGTGGCAACAGAACAGATATCTGGATTCAAGGTATTGGCTCTTAATGAAGCCAAGGCAAAAGTAGAAGAAGTATTTAAAACTAGAAATCTGGAACAATTAGTTGAGAGCATAGCTAAATCCAGCCTGGAAGCTAAGATGACAGATATCGCTGATCGTACATTAACTCAAAATCAAAAAGTAATGATTGATCGTGCAATCAGCGATCTTAATAGCAAGGATGAATATACTGTCGAAAGAGCTTACAATATATTATTTGCGAACATGACAAGTGAGTTTGATGACGAGCAAATTGATGCCATGATATCTTATATTGACCACGATGCATCTCGGACATGGTCTGGCAGTGTTGCATCATTGCTCGGGGCAAAGCGTTCACCCAAAATCTCTCGTTACTTTCAAAAAAGTCTGAAAGATTCAACTTCAGCAGGATATGTATATGCCTTAGGTAACCTAATTGTAGTTAACCGTATGGAAGAGATCGCAGTTCTGGAGCAATACTTTATAGACAAAATAGATAAACGCAGAGCATTTGGTGAACTAATAAATATATCAGTAGTCAATCCTAAACTGGTATTGAAGATATTAAATTCTAGGATTATGGTTGACGCATTATATCGCCTCTACCCAATAAATGTTTTCAACGATATGAAGGTGAACACAAAGAAGTCTACCGAAGCCGTTTTAACCAAAATAGACTTCGATCAGTCTTACTTCAATATGAAAAGATAACTTGTGTTATAAACCCATTCAAACTTGATGCAAGTTTATCAGATTGTATAAACGTATAGGTTCTGATATGTTTATTACCATCAAGGCTTGAACAACTCAGGCATGTTTTGAAGAAGTATTTGCAGGTGTATATTAACTCTAGTGCCTATTAATCTACTCTGGTCCCTTCCTTTTTTATTATGTCGTTCAATAATTATTGCAGACAGAAGTTGCCTAGGAGTAGAAGACCGATTATCAGGATTCCAAATATCTGTACCAGCTACTTTAATTATCGCACCACCACTCATGCCTCTTGGTGATGGTGAGGTTGTCCAGTTTCCATTTATCAGTATTTGATCCTCATATGCAACCATTATATGAGATTTGGGGTTAATGGCAAGTCTGTAATAGTCTTCAATAGAATGTTCGATTGTTGGGAAGCCTTCTCGCTCTGAATTAAACGATAACTGTTTAACATTAGATTTCTTAAGTCTAAATCCAGTGATTAGGAACACAGGTGCAAGGTTTGGAGACTGAAGGACATCCATGTCGTCGAGTGTTACAGCATTCGCTTTTAAAGAATCAGATAACTGAGAGGTTATGTGATAAACACATGCATCGTATTGGTCTATAGAGTCGGAAAGGTTCTCGTTGCTCCGATACATGTCTCCAATAGGCTGTATCGATGGTGTGCCTTTACCTTCTCCAATACAAAAGCTGTTCCTAAACTCATTCAGGACGTGAGTTGCGGTAAACAAAAAATATTGATCTTTAATATTAACAAGTACGCAAGAACCTATTTGTTCTGGCTTGGTATGAGGTTTTTGATGTGCTTTCCTGGGAAGGATTGATAACACAGGTAGTACCGCATTTTCAACCTTTTGGTTTACGTTCAAAGCAATAAGATATTGCTCTTTTAACTCCGTCATACGCTGCGCTATAATCGGGTCATTTAAATCAATCTTAGGTTTCAATCAATTATATGTAAAAATCTAAACAGACAGATTAATAGATAATTCTACTTCATAATAGAGACATTTATTAGCTTAGTCAATTCAAAAATAATACAAAATATACTGTCTTGTAAATTATCATATTAAAGTTATGAAAGTATTTTTAAGTTGGTCAGGTGAAAAAAGTCACAAAATAGCTATGCTGCTTGATGAGTGGCTACAATGTACCCTTCAATCTTGTCAACCTTGGTTATCAAGTAGGTCTATAGATCGAGGAGCAATCTGGTTTGCAGAAATAATGAATCAGTTAGCTGGTACAACTATTGGTATTATATGCCTCACTCAAGACAATAAAGATAGTCCCTGGATTCTTTTTGAATCAGGTGCTTTGGCTAAAGGATTAGATTCCAATCGGGTATGTACTTTGCTAATAGACCTGGAATCGAAAGATGTTGAAAGTCCGCTTGCACAATTCAATCATACTTCATATACAAAGGATAGCCTACAGCAATTGTTGAGCACTATAAATAACCTATCTGTGTCGCCACTTCCACAGCAAATTCTCGAAAAGGTATTTGAGCAATATTGGCCAGATTTCGAGACGAAATTTAACGCCATTCTGGCAATGGAAACTAGGATAATCACAATAAAAAGAAGCCAACAAGATATCCTAGCAGAGATTTTAAATACAATTCGTGGGCTGGATCGAAGATTGGTTGCGATTGAAGAATATACATCTTCTTCATCAAACCGCACACTTTCTCCTACCAATGGAGAGGATATGAATCGAGTAGTAAAGAGGCTGTTGAATTCAGGAAAGACTAAAGATGATATATCATCTTATATAACCATGCATTGGTGTTGTACAGAAAGTGAAGCACAAGGTTATATCGAAGATGCATTAAGAAAAAACAATCCAGTTCCAAGGCCACTTGATTCAGATATGCTAGAGCAATTGAAAAGAAAATTCGGAAAGCTACCTGCACCTGATCAAAGTGACCAGTCCGAGCAAATCATCAAATAATAGTAGCAATGCGTGAGTGATGTTTATTGTGAACAATCGCTTTTGAGTTTTAAATTAGTGTATGCAGAACGACAATGTGACAGTGTTTATATCCTATTCATGGGATGGACACACTCATGAATTATGGGTTAAAACTTTAGCAGATGAGTTAACAAAGGGTGGAGTTGAGGTTATTCTTGATCAATACGATCTTAAACTTGGTAAGTCTATGACATTGTTCATGGAAGCTGGATTAGAACGAGCAGATAAAGTTCTGATCATTTTAACACCAAACTACAAAATTAAAGCAACTGATCGTAAGGCTGGTATTGGTTATGAATACTCAATGATTTCGCATGAGCTATACCAAACACAGTCAAACAACTCTAAGTTTCTTCCAATCCTCCGTAGTGGAAATCGTGACAGTTCAACACCCATATTCTTAAAACCTTTTATATCACTTGACATGTCAGATGATGACTTGTTCAACTCAAATGTATTCAAACTATTACGAGTAATATATGATGAACCGGAGTTCCAAAAGCCACCATTAGGAAGTAAACCAAGCTTTGCCACCATTACTAACTCTGTTGACCCAATCTTAGAATTAGCCAAGAATATATCCACACGTAATGAACTTAAACAAAGAAAGGAGCACTTCGGTAATACTAAAGGACTTGAAATTGCAAGAGAGCAAATTTTACCATTATTTAAAGCTATCGATACTAAAACGCGCGAACTAAAAGAAGCAACCAAACTCCATTTCAATTGTCAGTTTAATGATTGGCGGTGCATCATATATGGTCATTTAGGTATTTGTATGGATGTCTGGTTCAGAGATACATCAATGTATGATCTAGAAAAAGTATCGCTAAATTTCGATATCTACGATAAAACTATTTATTTGGATAGAAATCATCACTATTTTGGCGGTCAAACTCCTGTGCCTAAGCTGCGACAGTCTTTTAAGCTATCTATCTCAGATGAATTAACTATTGAATGGTCAAATGGTCAGATAACAATAATTGAAAGTAAACTTCCCGAATACATCTTTGCAAGGCTATTAGAATATATAAGAAAACGTGAATGATACCTATTTTGTTGCGACCTACCGCGCCTGAGCAAACCATCTAAGGAGAGGAGCACGAAACAATTGTACATTTAAGAACCAGGTGTATTATATTTACAATACCCTCATTATTCGTACAAGTTTGCACGCATTCTTTAAAAGGCGGAAAGCTAAGTTATCTTGTTAAATAAGAGTTTGAAATTACTTCGGGAAACTTAGTTCATAAACTGTGATAGCTTGCGATATCCTCACGATGGTAGAAAAGGTTATTGGTGCGATAGATGCAGAGCGCTATCCGGTATAGAACGCTTCAGGTTAGAACAATGACAGAATACCAAATACAACAGTAAGGACCAAGCCTATTATAGCTAAGGGTATAGACCATTTGTTCTGTGATTCAAGCTTTTTCTGTTCTTCATATCTGGTTTGAATTACTGAACTTAATTCATTTATTTTGCGCTCAACGGAGTTCTTGTCTCCACTATTTGAATAGTTATTCAAATCATTTAGAATATTTCGCTCTGTGTCCGGCAAGTCAGAGAATGGTGAGGTTTGTTCATTAGTTCTAATGAAATCAGTTATCTTGTTTTTAAGTGAGATGACAGTAGCATTATCTAATTCGGTTCCAATTTTACGACCTATTAATTGAGCAAGAATTTCTCGCAGCCACTTATTTAACCCGTACCTGTAAGATAGATCCTCAGAACTTAAATTTGTAACGCCTTTATAAACATTGATTAAGTCATCTGTAGTTTCAATCGTTCCGTCGATTAAACCTCTAATAGCTATTTCAAAGAAGTCCTTCTTCCGTTGGGTTCTTCGGTCTTTAATTCGTTTTAGAAGATATGAAGTCGCAAATGCATAAACAACAGTAAAAATTACTGTAAAGACTGAAATAAAATTTTCCTTTGTCAATAATTCCTTTACAAGTTCCATGTTATAATACATTTACAAACTACAAGTCCAGCTAATTCTTACACCTGAGCTACCCTCAATTTGCTCACTTCCAGTGAGATAGAGGGATTCAAACTTACAATTATTAAGGAAAATTTCATAATCCTTGCAAACCTTCATCAATGCGACTTCCTCGAGACTGAGTGAAGGTCACTGGAGTGAAGCCTGATAAGGAAATCTTGTGATATGTTTTAATGAAGTACATATTGATAACCGAGAATGTTTTTCTTGTATGAAGGCATTGCCTTGTGCCAATCAGGGTTAGTCATCTCAGGATAAAACTTACATATGAAGTCCAAATCTCTGAAATAATCTTCCTTGTCGGTAACGTTAATTGGTATTGGAGAACATATTTCGTCTTGTAAGAACTTTGCGAATTCTCTTGAAAAATATTGATATTGATAGCCTTGCCAAACGGCAGTTACAAACAATGGATGTGCACTCATCTCCCTAATGCTTCCCTTCCACGTTTCCCACTCTTCCTTATCCATGATATCTTCTTCAGAATAGTCAAAAGCATTATGAATATGGTAGAGCTCTGATTGGGCTGAGCTAAAAGCCAATCTTAGTTTTTTAGTTTCTTCTGCACGAGCAGGATTCGTCATAGTGTTATATCCCCAAACTTTATCATATAACTCTTGGGGCGATCTTGCATTCTGAATGGCCGTGTCAGTCGTGAGTGTGCTTAATAATGATCTTGAGTAATTAAACCCTGTTACTTCATTAGGAACGGTCAACCAGATGTGATGAAGTACATCATTTGCACGAGCTTCACGTGTATTATCTGCCTCGTATTGGTATAACTGACCTCGCATTGCCATTTTATTGGTGGTTATGTTAGCTCCCACTTGTAAATAAATTAATAAACCAGTGGCAATAACTACAAAAATGTTGACAATCTGAATGCGGACTAATGGGTCACTCCATTCTGTTTTGTTGGACGTTTTAGATTGTTGTCTTGCAGTAAGTCTAACCACTATTCTCGGAGTACTTTTACTTCTCATTGTTTTTTTCTTATTTAAATATAATAAAGTTTGACATTTATTCTTCACGAGCCGCCCACGAGCTGAGAGAAGGTCCGCAAAAAGAAGTCTGCAAGACGATTGGCGGATACGTAGCAATTATTGCACAATCCTTGTTTTATCAAAGTGTCGAACTAAAGTCGTTTAGCTACTACGGAGCGAGATTGTACCGCTACAAGTCTTTTAAAAGGATAGGCATATTAGAAGATGCTTTTACTGATTGCTTCGATGATGTTTACGACAGTGTCTTCGGGATGAACTGTAAGATTATATTTAGATTTGATCATTTTAATTTGACTAGCATTTATTTCTAAATCCTTTAAAGTGAATTCATCATCGATCTCCATATCAGGATCTTCTCCTAACAGTTTGAAAAAGTCCGAATAAATAGCCGTTTCACAATATTTGTGAAACTTCTCAGCAGATGTATATGTGTTAAGGACTTGAATGCTGGTCTCAGGGAATAATTTTCCCTTAGCCTTATATTCCAGATAAGTTCTTTTCAAGTTGTTTATTGCCTCAAATTCAGTAATTCCCAGACACTTCACATCGTCATTTAAAAATTTCGCGTAATACTTTGGGTTCTGTGGATTGATTTTGTATTCTGATGTAATACCAGTGACTATGGTGTATTTTCCTGTGAATTCCATATGCTGTTAAGATTGAGTTTTCATATTGATGGTGTCTACGGAAATAACCAATCTGATAACGTCAGAAGAACCCTTGCAACTTTTTCAAGATGAAGATAATCATTGAAAGCACAAAATTAGGTGAAACAGTACAAAGACATGCGACCTAATTGCGACGGAACGAAGGTCACTGGAGTAAAACTCACAGAGTGATCCAGTGATATGTTTTCCCTTCAGAAAACACTAGGCTTGGCGGAATTATTGAAACAAGAGGTATGTGTGATTGGATGCGCAATAATTGTGACAAGATGAAGCCTGAGTGATTCGCAGGTCGCCATACAAGAGAAGCAAGAAGACATAACAGGATATGGTGAAACCATCGTGTTCTGGATTCAGGAGCTTCTATGAAAAGCGTCGCTTGGCTTCATCAATGAGAATGACAGACTGTGAAGGGTGAGGCTTGTCCAGGGTGCTAACCCTAGACAACAGCTTTGGAGCATAGCGCATTCATTTGTAGCGAAGCACTAATGAAAAGCGTGGTCTGGCGTGACGCATTGAAAGCCTTAGTAGCTTTGAATGCCGATCTTCCTGTGTCTGACGCTCATAACCCACTGAATCCTCATCGTAGCACTTGCAGGCAGTACCGTTTAAACAAAGCACTGAAGAACATAACCCTCAAACTTCAGACAACACTATGCCTTTCCTCGGCTAAGCCACCCTTTTGAGAAAGGCAGAGTAGGTGGCTGAATCACCATTCTTTTTCTTATCAGAGTTGCACAACCTAAGGATTGTTTGCTATTTATTTTTTATAAATTAGTTATCTAAACCTGAAAAATGAATATCATAAAAGATTGGGGTGAGGTCTCAGAAACATTTGAAGAAATACTAGCCATTGCCAATAAAAAAATTCTTGAAGATGCTAATGAAGCTCAAACAAGGTTTGATGTAATTGACCGCATTATCAGAGAGATTCTCCAATGGCAATACGGGCAAATTACTGTTGAACCCCATAGTACTGGAGTACGAAATGGTTATATCGATTATATTCTTCTATCTGGTGATATAAAGATTATAATTGAAGCTAAACGTATCGGAGCGAGTTTTCCAAGTCCAACTAAAAAGAAAAAATTAAAACTTAGTGGAATTGTGCTAGGTTCAGGTTCGATAAGTGAAGCAATAACGCAGGCAGGAGAATATGCAATCGACCAAAATGCAGATTTGATAGGTGTTACTAACGGCAGATGCTGGTGTTTTTTCACCAAAGATGCTTTTTTAAAAAAAGAGACAGATACAACGACATTGTTTTTTCCTTTTGATGATTTTTCCGATGGTGAAGCAATGTTCAATTATTTATCTAGCGAAAATATTGAAACTAATGGATTAGATCCTTTTAGTGGAAATATTGAATATTCTGAAGTCAACAGACTACGTCCAATATTGAAAGACGGGGATGCTAGGATTGATAGGAATAGCATTGCCGACTACATATCTCCTGCACTTGATAATGCATTAAATGGTGAGGCTATCGTTAATGATCCTGCAAAGCTTGAATATTGTTTTGTGTCAACTGATACGAGAACGAAGTATGACAATGTTTTAAATATGCACATTGCTGATGGAAAGCCTTATTATGTATTACCTGCAAAAAGGATTAAGAAAAACAAAGATAAGGGAGAGTTACATGAATATCTTGATTATAGTGAAAATACTTCTAATTCACCAGTTACTTTGGTTATCGGTGCAGTTGGCTCCGGAAAGTCCACATATTTAAAGCACTTTGAACTGATTCAAGGCCGTTCAGCAATAGATGCTAAAAAGTGTCATTGGATATACATTGATTTCGAACGTATGGGAAAAACGGGAAATCCAAGGAAGTTTATCTATGATTCTTTAAATACATATCTATTAGATGACGATAAAAGAATAAAAACAGACTATAAATCTACGGTAGAACCAGCTTATCGGGATGAAATTGATAGGTTGGGCAAGGGTCCGTTTGGATTAATGAAACATACAAATCCTGCTAAATTTGCCGAATTAGTACAAGAACAGATCGCTAAAGACTACAATGATGTAGAACCGTATGTTGACAAGGTATTTAGTTACATTTCTAAGAGAGAATTATGTGTTATCATTCTAGACAATGTAGATTTATATGAGGATGAGCTACTGGAAACAACCGTATTCTCAGAGGGAATAGCCTTGTCAAAAAAAGTTAAGTGTAATATAATAGCATCTATCCGAGATACAACATTTGTCAAACATCGGAATGATTCAACCTTCAATGCTTTTGAATTAAAAAAACTCTGGCTTGATCCACCTTCGTTCCGTGAGGTACTATCGAAACGATTATCGTTCGCCAAAGAGATATTGAAAAACAAGCAAGCAAATATCACTTTACCTAATGGTGCGAAATTATATATACCTGATTTAAGTGTATTCTTCGAAATCGCGCATACAAGCTTGCTTAGTCAGTCTAGTGGACACTTAATTGAGAATCTATGTAATGGTGATATAAGGCATGGAATAACTCTAGTAACCACATTTCTAACATCAGGTCATATTCAAGCAGATAGAGCAATTAAAAATTATTTGGATGGTAATCTTCGACCATTACCACCGCATGAAATTTTCAAGGGTTCTATCTTGGGTCAATGGAAATATTATAGAGAAGATAGAGCAGATGCAGTTAATCTCTTCAATTCAAAACTTGGTCCAATAAAGCTTCAGCTATTACGAATATTCATCATAAATTTTTTAATTGTTCGAGCAAAGAACAAAGATTCAGTTGAAACACCCTTTTCAGAAATCCTACAACTCTTTTCAAAACTTGGAGCCTCAACTAAACAACTTCTGGAGGTACTGAATTTCTTGTATAAGAACAAACTTGTCAGATCCACTGACGTACAAGATATAAACGAATCAAGTTCAGTATTCGTGACACAGTCTGGAGGATATTATTCAAAAATCCTTTGTAAAAGGATGGATTATGTAGAATTAGTAATGCTTGATACACCGATATTAACAAATCATTATTGGGAACAGCTTTCTCCGTTAACTGATGAAATTGATCATGAACATTCTATTGTGGACCGTATGAGTTTAAGAAAGGAACGTTTGGAAATATTCCTTAAATATCTAGGTTATTTGGAAAGTACAACCTTAGGTGAAAATTCTCAATTTGCTTTCCTAAAATGCATTGATGATATCGCAATTAGCGTCAATATGGGAGCTGCAGATGCACTAAGAAAATCCAAGAAATGGTATACTTAGCATTCGGATGGTAATACATTATATTTTACCACTTATTTAAGTTACTGAGATATTATCATCATTTTCAGATCATAAAGTGATCGCAAGTAGAGCCTGATGCTAATTTGGAGTTAGATCCTCCAGCTCTTTAACATCCAGTTCTGCATATGCTGCGTCGATACGTCTTCCTTCGAAGATTTCGTCTACAATGCGTTCTCCTTCAATTATCTCTGGTTCGATAGTTTTTCTAGATCAGTAAGCGTTCCCTCAGTTTGATGGACGACGATTTTCCTCATACCACTTTGTAACAGTATAAAGCACAGTAAGCTCGTTGTCAGTTAAATCCTCTATCTCTTTAGCATCCAATTCTTCATATACTTCATAAAATGATCTACCACCTATGATTCGCTCTATCTCAAGAGCATCTGCTTCTTGCTTTTCTTCCTCTCGTTTCTTAGCCAATTTAGCCTTGTAAGCAAAGTACTCACGAGCTATCAAGTACAGAATTGCTATACCAATTAAGATAATTATGAAGGTTTTCATTTGCTGAGATTTTGTTAAGGCCAGTTGTTAGCTGGCCTTAATGTTGGTTTTAGTTCTTATTTACAATGTAGTACCTGACATAAACATTTATTTCTTGATAGTAAATGTTAAGGACTGATCCATCTGCAT
>CAZGWG010000046.1:0-22238 GCA_964529165.1 uncultured Sphingobacterium sp. | reverse complement strand
AAAGCTTCAACAATCATAATAACACCTATTATTTTGTTGAAGCTAACCTAAAGGATGATGATGACGGGTTGCGGGACATTTTCAGCTTTCCCCCCTCCAGATTTTATATTGATTAATCAGCCCATTAGTTGAAGCATCATGGCCAGTTACGGGCTGATCATCTGCCAGTTCAGGGAGAATTCGTCCGGCGAGCTGCTTACCCAGTTCAACGCCCCATTGATCATAGCTGAAAATATTCCAAATAATACCCTGAACAAATATTTTATGTTCGTAAATCGCGATGAGCGATCCAAGATTGAATGGAGTTATTTTTTTAATCAGGATTGAATTTGTTGGCCTGTTACCTTCAAAAACTTTAAATGGAGCTAATTTTTCAATTTCACTTTCATTTTTTCCAGCAGCTTTTAATTCTTTTTCAACTTCTTCGCGGCTCTTACCATTCATCAATGCCTCTGTTTGAGCAAAGAAATTGGAGAGCAATAACTGATGATGATTGGCAATTGGGTTATGGCTCTGCGCTGGTGCTATAAAGTCGCATGGAATGAGTTTTGTACCCTGATGGATAAGCTGATAGAAGGCATGCTGTCCGTTGGTCCCAGGTTCCCCCCAGATTACAGGTCCTGTTTGATAATTTACCGGATCTCCATTGCGGTCATTAGATTTGCCATTGCTCTCCATATCACCCTGCTGAAAATAAGCTGCGAAGCGGTGCATATACTGATCGTATGGCAGAATCGCCTGACTTTCTGCACCAAAGAAATTAGTGTACCAGATACCCAGCAGAGCAAGAGTAACCGGTATGTTTTCCTTGAAATCACTTCTCCGAAAATGATTATCAGCTTCGTGCGCCCCTGCAAGTAATTCTTTGAAATTTTTAAATCCTATTCCGCAGGCAATACTTAGTCCGATAGCACTCCAAAGCGAGTATCGCCCTCCAACCCAATCCCAGAATTCAAACATATTGGCGGTATCGATGCCGAATTTTGATACCCCAGCTTCATTGGTGGAAATAGCCACAAAATGTTTCGCAACCGCAGCCTCATTTGCTCCGTTTTCCAGAAACCATTCTCGTGCCGAATAAGCATTGGCCATCGTTTCCTGGGTAGTGAAGGTTTTGGAAGCGATCATGAAAAGCGTGGTTTCGGGATTAATATTTTTGAGTGTTTCTGCAATATGTGTACCATCAACATTCGATACAAAATGCAGCTTAAGATGATTGCTGTATGCTTTTAAAGCCTCAGTAACCATTACCGGGCCCAGATCAGATCCTCCAATTCCTATATTAACAATATCTGTTATTGATTTGCCGCTATATCCCTTCCACTCTCCTGAAATAACCTGATTGGAAAATAGTTCCATTTTATCCAGTACCCCATGGATATCGGGTAAAATATCTTTCCCATCAAGCATAAAACCAGCCCTTTCAGGGTTTCGCAATGCTGTATGGAGCACAGCCCTGCCCTCTGTTTCGTTGATTATTTCTCCCTCAAACTGCTGCTCTATTGCATCTTTGAGCCCGCATTCTTCCGCCAGTTGCAGCAGTAAATCATGAGTTTGGGAATTTATGCGGTTTTTAGAATAATCCAGTAGAATGTCACCCAGGCGGATCGAAAACTGTCCGAATCGTTTCGGGTCCTTAAAAAGGTCCCGGAGATTTTCTTTCCTGATCTGCTCAAAATGTATTAAAAGTGCTTTGTAGGCATTCGTTGTGCAGAAATTTATTCGTGGAAGCATAGAATCAGATGATTGAATGAAGAAAAATTGGTTTAACTATAGTAAAATTAGATTTTATATCTATTAATTTGAATTAATTTCCAACCTGACCAATATAAATTAATGAAAAGATTGCTGAGTATTCTGCTTATGGGCTGCTGGATTCCGCTGTTTGCCCAGACTAATGCCGATGATGTAAAGACATTTACCTTAAAAAACGGCATGAAATTTCTTGTTCTCGAGGATAATTCAATTCCTAATGCCAATATGTACCTGTTTTATAAGGTAGGGTCAAGGAATGAATATCCTGGAATTACCGGATTATCCCACTTCTTTGAGCACATGATGTTCAATGGGGCAAAAAAATTTGGACCCAAAATATTCGATCAGACGATGGAGTTTAATGGAGGCGCCAATAATGCTTATACGACGCAGAACGTTACAGTTTATACCGATTGGTTCCCCGTAAGTGCTATTGAAACTATTTTTGATCTGGAATCCGACCGTATTTCAAGCCTGAGCATCGATCCGAAAATGATTGAGAGTGAACGCGGAGTGGTTTTGTCGGAGCGTAGTACGGCCCTTGAGAATTCGCCCTGGAATATGCTGAATGATGCAGTTTATGCTACAGCTTTTCAGGAACATTCCTATCACTGGACAGTTATAGGGTATGAAACTGACATAAAAAACTGGACCAGAGAAGATTTGGAGAAATATTTCAAAACCTATTACGCTCCAAACAATTGTGTGGTAGTAGTTTCTGGGAATGTAAAAGTGGATGAGGTAAAGCACCTCGCTGAAAAATATATGGCTCCGATACCTGCAGGTGATCCTCCAAAACCTGTACATCTGGTAGAGCCGCCCCAAACAGGGGAGCGGAGAGTGTATACTCAAAAAGAGGTACCAAGTCCATATTTAATGATTGGCTATCATACCCCTGAGGCTAAAAGCAAGGATTTTTATCCTTTGAGTATCCTGAGTTCGGTTTTATCAAATGGCAATTCATCGCGTTTACATTCAGAGCTGGTCGACAAAAAGCAACTGGCTTCTCTGGTCGGTACCGATTTCAGCGAGAGCTTTGATCCTAATCTGTTTATGATCTATGTTTTGGCTGCAAAAGATATAAAGGAATCAGATATTGAAGATGCAGTTTACGCTGAAATTGAAAAGATCAAAAAGGATGGAATTACTGAGCAGGAGTTACAAAAGATAAAGAACCAGAAGCTGATGGAATTTTATGGTCAAATCGAGACTATTAATGGTAAATCAAATAATATTGGTACTTACGAGCTCTTTTTTGGCGATTACCGCAAAATGTTTGATGCACCGGCTGAGTTTTCGAAGGTTAGTATTGAGGATGTAAAACGTGTTGCTAATGAGTACTTCAAAAAATCAAACCGTACGGTCGGAATTTTAAAAGCTAATGTGGAGGAATAAGAAATGAAGAATCTGAGAAAATATATCTATGCCGTTCTGCTTGTCCTTGCAGTATACAGCCCGGTAATTGCCCAAAGTTCAACATCAGCTTTTAAAGTACCGGCTTATGAGAAATTTGTTCTACCCAATGGCTTAACTATTTATTTAATGGAGCAGCATGAAGTTCCTGTGATCAGTGTATCAGCAATTATCCCTGCCGGTGCTATATATGATGGAACTAAATCGGGCTTAGCCAGTTTAACTGCTGCAGGTTTACAGTACGGAACAAAGAGCTATACCAAGTCTAAAATAGAAGAAGAACTGGATTTCATAGGCGCAAGCCTGAATACCTTTGCGAACAAAGAGTCAGCAGGAATTTCTTCAAAATTTGCTGCAAAAGATGTAGATAAGGTACTTCCAATTTTAAAAGAAGTTCTGGTGGATCCCTTATTTGATCAGGAAGAGTTTGAAAAGGAAAGAAAACGGGTTCTTGCAAGTCTGGATCAGGCAAAACTTAGTCCGCGAAACGTAATAAACGCCTACTGGGATAAATTCATTTTCGGGAATCATGTGTATGCTAACCCGGTAAGCGGAAGTCCGGCTACTGTAAGCAAATTCATTGTTCAGGATCTGCGAGATTTTTATAAGTCCAATTACAGTCCGCAGGGCTCTGCGATTGCCCTTGTAGGAGATTTCAATTCCCAGGATATGAAGACCCGCCTGAGAAATTTGTTCGGAGCTTGGAAGAAGTCTGCAATTGTACAGAAGAATCTAGCTAATCAGCCGGTTGGTTTAATTCAATCAGCGCGTGTCCTGCTGGTAAATAAGGAAGATGCACGTGAAACCACTTTTTATATTGGCGGACCGGGCATTCGTCGTGATAATCCAGATTTTGTGGCGATTGATGTAGTGAATACAGTTTTTGGTGGTCGATTCACTTCCTGGCTAAATGATGAGCTTCGAGTAAATTCAGGACTCACTTATGGAGCAAGAAGTACTTTTAGCCCTTTAAAGAATTCGGGAACCTTCTCAATTTCAACCTTCACCGCAACAAAAACAACCCAGGCTACAGTCGATAAAGCATTAGAGGTACTTGATAGCTTACATAAAAAGGGAATCGATGAAAAAACCCTGACTTCAGCCAAGAACTATGTCAAGGGACAGTTTCCGCCTAAATATGAAACTGCGAGTCAGTTGGCTGGTCTTTTAACTCAAATGTTCTGGTATGGATTTGATGAATCATTTATAAATAATTTCCAGAAGAATGTTGACGAATTAACTGTTGCAAAATCAAAGGAGATCATTGCTAAGTATTTTCCGAAAAATAATCTTCAGTTTGTACTGATTGGAAAATCAGAAGATATCAAGAGTATTGCAGAGAAGTACGGACCGCTAACTGAAAAACAGATAAAGGCTGACGGTTTTTAATTTAAGGCTGACAGGGTTTTAAACCCTGTCAGCCTTATCGAAACCCAGTCAGATATCAGATATTGTTACTTATTTTTTCTATTTTTGCACTATGACCAAAGAAAATATTACAGATTTAAGAGACAGAATAACGTCTCTGAGGAGGCATCTTTGACATCGACAAGAAGTTAGATGATCTCAGGAACGAACAGGATATAGCCCTCAGGCCCGATTTCTGGGACGATCCCAAAGAGGCCGAAAAATCATTGCACTCTATTAATTCCAAGAAAAAGTGGACAGACGAATTTCAGGCTGCTGAAGCTTCGGTGGAAGATGCTGTTGTTATGTTTGATTTCTTCCAATCTGGCGATGCAAGTGAAGCTGAGCTCAAAGAACAGTATGAAATCACGCTGAAGAAGGTTGAAGAACTTGAGTTCAAAAATATGCTCAGTTCTGAAGAAGATCAGTTGAATGCGGTGATGCAAATTACAGCAGGTGCAGGTGGTACTGAAAGTTGCGACTGGGCTTCCATGCTGTTAAGGATGTATGTGATGTGGGGAGAAAAGCATGGATTTAAGGTTTCAGAACAGGATATTCAGGAAGGTGATGTTGCAGGAATCAAGACCGTGACTATTCAGTTTGAAGGCAATTTCGCCTATGGCTACCTTAAAGGTGAGAACGGTGTTCACCGGCTTGTAAGAATCTCTCCATTTGATTCAAATGCCAAGCGTCATACTTCATTCGCTTCAGTTTATGTTTATCCCCTGGTTGATGATACGATCGAGATATACGTGAATCCGGCAGATATTGAATTTGAAACTTTTCGTTCAGGTGGTGCCGGCGGACAGAATGTGAATAAGGTGGAAACTGCGGTTCGCTTATATCATAAACCATCGGGAATTATTATCAAAAATCAGGAATCAAGATCACAATTACAGAATAAGGAGAACGCTATTCGCTTATTAAAGTCTCAACTTTATGAGATTGAAATGCGTAAACGTCAGGAAGCCTCAGCTACCATTGAAGGGAATAAGAAAAAGATTGAATGGGGTTCACAGATCAGAAATTATGTTTTGCATCCCTACAAACTGGTGAAAGATCTTCGTACTAATTACGAGACTTCAAACGCCCAGGCCGTACTCGATGGTGATCTCGATGATTTTTTAAAGGCTTATTTGATGGAATTTTAAGAGAGCCAGGTATCAAGAGCCAGGAACCAGGACAGAATTTAATTAGATTCAAGTATCAAGATCCAAGACAGATATTTACCAGAATAGTATAAAACGTATCCAGGATTTCCCTGTGGTCGGTGTTATCACCGACCACGTGATGTGACTGTACTTATGGTAAGGTAACACCGACCATAGGGAATCTGATACGCATCATTTTATTTACCCGCAAACTGTCTTGACTCTTGCTTGCTGGTTCTTCTCTCTACCTCGGTTCCGGGAAAATAGAAAGCAATTCCTCCAGTTCAGCTACCTTTTCAACGGCCGAAAGTTTCTCATAAGCGCTGATCAGGTTTCTGAGCACCCTCTGGATAATTTCAGTATTCGTACAGGGCTCATAAAAATGATTGAGGGGTTTAAGATTCAATTGCTTTAAGAAAGCATCCACATCTTTTCTGCCAAAAATAAATCCCTTGTTAAATGCATTAATATAAAACAGAATACTGTTTTCAAATACATTTTGAGATACATGGAATTCTTCGCTTGGGTTTTCATCTACATAGGCCAATATGAAATGCTGTGGCAGGTTTACTCCATAAACCGGAATATCCAGCTTTTGGGCTATGATTGAATAGATTACTGCGAGCAGAATCTGATTCCCTTTTTTACTTTCAAGAACCTGGCTCAGATAAGAATTCTGTGGATCCTGATGGTTTGTAGTATTACCTGAAAATCCATAAGCTCCGTAGAATATATTATTGATTAATTTTATTTTCTCAACTGGACTCATTTCATAGATCATCTGCATCCAGATGTCTCTCTTAATGTCCTCAATCTGATTGATGATTTTTTGTTCATCCAAATCGGGATACTGATACTTATTGATGATGAGCATGCCCTGCAAAAGGTCAAAAGACCCGCCGATTTGCCATAATTCAAGCTCGCGTTTAACATTCTGGAACTGAATTTTATGGACAAGATTTTCTATCCTTTCCTGCAGAATAGTATCCAGCGACTGGGACCAGGCATTTTCCAGATATCCAATAACCTCATTGCCATAGGATAATAGCTTATCCTCCACATGACGCGAAATCTCTGTGTCAGGGTCATCGAGTAATTTAATAAGTGATTCTACTTCCTTCTCATTCATTGCTATTTACAAATTTACGCAAAAATGTATTTGTTCTTAAAAGCTAGCTTCTCATATCCCACATCTCAAATCTGAAAACTATCTTTACCCTATGTTGAAGCCGGCAGTAATAATTAACTTTCTGAAACACTGGTTTAAGGCCAAAACACGTCATGGCACTCATTCCCCTTTTGTATACCGCCTGCTTGATAATATTATTTACGATTTTCGTGCCAAAGCAGTTTATCAGGAAATTGAACAATTAAGAAATGATCTGTTGCATGATAAACGTAGGATAAACCATACTGAATCTGCCTCCAAGTCAGATTTTGATCATCTCGGGCAAAGAGCGATTAGCGCTGTGGCGAAAAATGTTCTTAAACCCGTCAGACAGTCAAGGCTTCTTTATCGGCTTGTTGCTGATTTAAAGCCAGGAACCATTATCGAGTTAGGTGCTTCTCTCGGAATTACCAGCGCATACCTGGCAAAAGCAGCACCCGGGGCAAGGCTCATCAGTATAATGGAATTTTCAGAAACCTTAGCTATCACAGAGGAGAATCTCCAAAAACTAGATATCCGCAACGTTGAATTACTCTCGGGGAATGTGGATGAATTATTGCCAAAAATCCTTGATGGAATTTCTGAACTTGATTTTGTTCTGATTGATGCAAATCATCCCTTAGATGCAATTTTGAACTATTTTAAAAGCTGTTTACCCAAAATGGGCAATCATTCGATGATGGTCCTTGAGGATATTTACCGTAGCAGTGCGATGAAATCCGCCTGGCAAGAAATCAAAGCCAATCCTGAAGTGAGCGTTACAATCGATTTGTTTTGGATAGGATTGGTCTTTGTCAGAAGAACACAGCGAAAAGAGGATTTCTTTATCCGGTTCTAGAATTTTTCAAATAGGAAAGAAATGGATAAGGTGGTATCACAAAATGTGATACCTTCCAGACAGCATATTTTGAGGTATTTTTTACTAAATATTTACTGAAACGTATAATTGTCAACTGTCAATTGTCAATTAATTAAATATGCCGGCCCATAAAGCGCCTTTCCGCTTTTTGTTCCCAGGTGTTTCTCATTTTCAACAACCAGTTCTCCGTTTACAATGACATATTTAAATCCTTTGGAATAGGCATGTGGTTTCAGAAAGGTAGCCATATCATTTACTTCTGCCTCACTGAAGATCACAATATCAGCGGCATAGTTCGCTAATAAGAGTCCGCGATCACTCAGACCAAACTTTTGCGCTGCCAGTGAGGTCATCCTCCTGATCGCGTCTTCCATAGTAATTACTTTTTCATCCCTTACATATTTGCCCAGAACCCTTGCATTGGTTCCATAGCCACGGGGATGCGGCATTCCTCTGCCCGGCACAGGCACTCCTGCATCTGCCCCGAACATACTGAATGGATATTTCATGATGTTCTTTACATCAATTTCATTCATGCTGTTATAAACCATTTGAGCGCCGCCTTTTTCAACCATGTCCATAATGGTCTCTGCTTCATACCTGGCTTTTGCTTTTCTGCCCATCAGTTTATTGATCTCAGAAATATTTTTTCCATTCATACTGGTATCAGATGGGTAATTGGCTACCACGGCATAGCTGTAATTCGGGAATTTATAGCCGGCAAGTTGTGCCAGCATTTCTTTTTTTATCTGAGCACGGATAGCAGGATTATTCAACCTTGCTTTCAGCGAATCATTTCCACCAGCAAAGGCCCAGTCGGGTAAACGAATTCCAAGATTTGTACTGCTTGCTGTATAGGGATATTGGTCTATGGTCACATCCCATCCATTTTCTCTGGCCTGTTTAACCAAATTTAGGGTCACATCTGATTTACCCCAGTTTGACCTTCCGCCTATTTTGAAGTGCGAAATCTGAACAGGAATATTAGCTTCTTTTCCAATATTAATCGCTTCATTGACAGCTTCAACAGCCTGGTTCTCTTCATTTCGGATATGTGAAGAATACACCCCTTTATTCTTTGCAGCAGCTTTGGCTAAAGAGATTACTTCTTCAGTCTCAGCAAAGGTTCCCGGAATATAGATTAATCCAGTGGAGAGCCCTACAGCACCTTCTTTCATTGCCTGATCCACCAGAGCGTCCATTTTTTGTTGCTCCTGTGTTGTGGGCTTACGATTGTCACGGTTCATTACCTGAGCCCTTACCGTATTATGCCCGATCAGGCTTGCGACATTGATCGATGGACGAATCTTATTGACTTCCTGTAAAAAGCTGCCAATATTATCGGCAGATCCGCCACAATTACCGGTAACGACAGTGGTTACACCATCGAAAATATAGTTGTTTGCAGTTGGTGTTGTTATAATTCCACTTTCAATATGACCATGAACATCAATAAATCCAGGCGCTACAAGCAGCCCTTTGGCATCGATAGTTCTGCTTGCCCGGATATCAGTAATATATCCTGTTTTGATAATCTTCCCATCTTTTACAGCAATATCTCCGTAATACCAGGAGTTCCCGGTACCATCATATATTTTTCCATTCCGAATGATAAGGTCTGCACTTAGTTGAGCCTTAACCACAAAGGAGCTTAGAACTATTGCGGCGAGAGGGAGGATTTTCTTCATGTCTTATTTATTAAAATTAGAGGTACAGGCGAAATCAATCGTTAATTGCCTGATAAGTTAATGCCCTGAATTTTTCTACTACCTCATTATGCGTTCTTGCCTGCAACTGGCGGAAGAACAGATACACCATTTTTTCTTTCGGGTCAACCCAATAAGAAGTTGCGAATGCCCCACCCCAGTTAAATGTTCCAACCTGAGCAGGAGCACTGCCGCTGTTTTGATCGGTAACTACCCCAAATCCTAGCCCGAAAGTTCCATTAGCATAAGGCACACCTTCAATTTGATTGGTAGTCATCATTCTTACTGTATTTCGTCCCAATATTCTTTTTCCATTATAAACGCCATTATTCAGTAACATCTGAAGGAAAATACCATAATCATACAGCGTGGAACTTAAACCGGCACCTCCTGAATAATATGTATGAGGAACTAAGGGATAATTGGATGTAGCTACACTGTTTAACATTCCTGCATTCGCTTTCACCAATTTGCCTTGTGGAGTTTCAGTATAAAGGTTTACCAGACGATTTGCTTTAGACTGAGGTAAATTGAAATAGGTGTCTTTCATTCCAAGGGGCTCAAAAATCCGGGTTCTGAAAAACTCATCCAGACTAATACCGGATATGACCTCCACTAAACAACCCAAAACATCGGTATTAAGACCATAGGTAAATTTCTCTCCCGGCTGGTGCATTAACGGTAATTCACCCAAACGGGTCATTGCCTGAAGCAAAGTCCTGTCTTTTACCCCCAAACCTGCTGTGATATTGTTTTTTGCATAAATCGCATTGGCTTCTTTTGAACCAATTTGTGCGTATCCAAGTCCTGAGGTATGAGTGAGAAGATCCTTAATGGTGACCTCTCTTTTTGCAGGAATAGTGGTATAGCTCGTGTCTTTTGGATTAAAGTCAACCAAAACACTTTGCTTTTTAAAGGAAGGAATATACATTGAAACCGGATCGGTCAACAATAACTTTCCTTCATCAAACAGCATCATGATTGCCACACTGGTAATCGCTTTGGTTTGTGAGGCAATTCTGAAGATGCCGTCCTTTTGAAGTGGAGCTTTAGTGTCCAGATCATTGTATCCATTTGCTTTATAATAGGCAATTTTTCCATCACGGATAATGAGGGCAGCTCCACCGTTCATGTATCCTTTCTCAACCCACTCATTCATGGCATTATCAATTCGCTTCAAGCGCTCTGAGGAAAAGCCTGCAGCTTCGGCTCCAGCATTGGTGATCGTTTGTGCGAAACTCTGCAGAACTGCTGCGAAAATCAGGACGAGGGTAAATCTTATTTTCATAATTTAACTATTGAATTTATTTATAAATATCAGGTAACTGATTTTAGGGTTTAAATAGGCAAATTATAAAATAGTGTTCATAAAACAAATGTAATTTATTGTTGATTAAGTTAAGTGCTGTGGGATGCAGGTTTTACCTGCAAGTGAACTGTAAGCTTTTTCTTTACTCCTTAATTCGCATTAAAACATACCACTTATTTATCTAACACATCATCATTCAAAATACTCCTCTTATTCTTTTTAATCTGGCTTTCCAGTTTCCCAAAGCGATAGTTTAATGAGGCTGAAAAGCCCCTGTAGTAGTTTCTGTTATCATTTATTTGCGTAAATCCGGGCCCGAACTTCTCCTCACTATTCACACGGAATTTGGTAAAGGGGTTAGTGATCGATGTACTAAATGTTAACTTGTCTTTCACCAACTCCTTGTTCATGCTAAAGGAAGTAGCGATATAACCATTTTTAATATCCTGATTGCCAACCAATCTGGTGTTTGCTGTAAAGTTGGCATTTACTCTCCATCCCTTTTCAAAGCGGTAGCCGGTGTTTATATTAAAATACGCCATCGGACCACTGTTCTCAACATATTCACCATTTATTAATGTCCTTGCCCATAAATATCTGATATCTGTATTAAATGTCAGGTTCATCCGGTTGTTTATCGGGTGGCCGATGTAGACGTTTGATCTTAAAACTTTTGCCTTATTAATATTTTCATAACGGATAGTGCTTAACTTGTTTAACTCATCATAAGCTGATACAGGGCTTATTAAATGATCAAAAAACATGTAAGCTACAGCGAAACTGAGTGTGGTTTTTTTAGAGCGGTTGTAACCAAGGTAGACCATATTGGTCAAAGCGGGTTTCAGATCCGGATTACCCGAAACCTTATATTCCGGATTGGAACGGTCGATAAAAGGATTTAGCTGGGCTATTCCTGGTCTTTGCATCCGTGTTGTAAATGTAAGGCTCATAACGCTCATGTCTTTAAATTTCCTGCTCAGGGCTACCGCTGGTATTACATTAAGATAGTTTTGTTCTACAATTGAAGAACTGGAAATAAAGTCGGCATTCACGATCGTATTTTCTATTCTGGCACCAACTTTAAAGCCCCACTTTTTGATCGCGAACTGGTAGGTATTATAGGCAGAAAAGATATTTTGTTTATTATCATATACATTTGAGAACGCAGGCACATCCTGGTACGACCCACTGACCAGATCAAGCTTACTGTAATTAAAAGCACTCTTGTTTGTCCTGAAAATGCCTTTCAGGCCAGCTTCAATGCTAACTTTTTTTACAGGGATTACGTAATCTATCTGTACCGTTTGCTCCTGAGCTGATCCGTTATTTAATTGCTTGTAATCGGGACTGAGGTAATTTAATCTGTCGGTTATACTCAGGCTGTTGAGCTGTTTGTTTTCATATTCCAGATAGCGGTAGGAGAATGTCAGCAGTCTTGATTTATTAGATTTGAAGCCTAATTGATAATTTAATGCCGCATCGGCACTGTTTCCGTTTTCGTGAATATCGTTGCTAAGGGTATACTCCTGAAATGAGCTTAAAGCATTACTGAGTACCGAACGTTGTATTGCATCGCCATTTAACCTGTTTTTACTGATGTTGAACTGCCCTGATAAGAGATTCAGACTATCAAGCTCATAACTTAACTCAGTTCCGATATAAGCGTTCTTTGCATCCGACTCCCGGCTACTGTTTTGACTCAGATTGGTCGGGTTAAGCCCTGTTGTGATCCTGCTCTTAAATGTATTCGCAGATGGGGAAAGGTATTGACTGGCTCCCCCAAGTGCTGACAAGCCAAATTTTCCCTGTTTGAATGTGAATGAACCACCTGAGCCGGGGCCACCAAGAGGAAAGCGTTCACTCACATTTAATGAACCATTATATCCATTGTCAACTTTTTTGTCCGTGATGATATTGATGATCCCGGCTATACCTTCTGCATCGTATTTTGAAGATGGGCTAAAGATGACTTCTATATTCTTGATACTTGAGGCGGGCATACTGCGAAGTATATCCTTTGCATTTCTTTCCATCATACCCGATGGTTTTCCATTCACCATTATCTTATAACTACTGTTACCATTCATTAGCAGGTTGTCTTCACCATCTACTGATAAGAGCGGAATCTTACGCATAATTTCAAGTACTGTGCTTCCCTTACTTTCCGGATCTGCTTTCATGTCATAGCTTATCCTGTCGGTTTCCTGTTTGATGATTGACCGGTCGGCAGTTACCGTAACTTCTGATAACTTATAACTTTGTGAATTTATAGCCACTGAACCCAGATCTTTATCTGAAGCCTTCAGTTCGACAGGGATAGTTCTTGAATTATATCCAATGCTGATCAGCGTAAGGGTATAATTTGCCGGAGCCAGCCCCTCAAAACTGAAGGAGCCATCAGCTTTACTTAATGTCGTTTTAATAACCTGTTTAGCTTCGTTTTTCAGACTTACTGTTGCAAAGTCAAGAGGTTTATTTGTAGCTGAGTCTATCGTAATTCCTGATATACTATATTGATTAACAATTGACTGTGATTTAGAAATAGCGCAGCTTCCCGCTATAATCAAGATCGTTAAGAGAATAAATTTTTGGATTGCTTTCATAATTTAAAGGTTTCGTATTAAAAACTGAAGGCAAATCTATCTCTGTTGAAAGGGCTAATGAAAGTTCCTTGGCAGACAGGGTCTTCTGACTGACGAACTACACTATTTAAAGGATTAATCTGTTTGTCAGTCCCGAGAGGTCTTCTGTCAGCGTTTTTGAGGTATTCGCAATATATAATTAGCTTTACCCTTTTGATCCGGGATATTTGGTGAAAATTCAGACAAATGAAACCGACTAAACTTCATCTTCTAATCTCTGCTATTGTCAGCATTCCGGTATTTTGGGCTGCTGAAAGTTATATGAATATGTTTCACATAGCTGAGCCTGAAGCACTGGCAACTTCTGTAACGATATGCTTTTTTGCACTTATCTTTACAGGAAGATATCTGGCTGTTACATGGAAAGATAGTATTCCGCTTCCTGTCAGAGTTCAATATACTATCCTGACGGTAGTTGTTGTTTCAGGAGCACTTTATCTTTTAATATACCCTAATTTCAACGTATGGCGCAGCAAACCCGGTATTAATCTCCTGCTGTACTGTATTCCCTTTATTTTGTGTGTACTTGCATTGGGCATGCTTATTAAGCTTGTTCGAATGAACGATCGCGCACTCGAAGATGCGATGATCAGTGCCAGCCAAAGTCAAAGCGAGCTCAAACTTCTTCAGTCCCAAATAAGTCCGCATTTCCTTTTTAATACATTAAATAACCTTTATGGAATTTCATTGACCAGGCATGAGAAGATCCCGCCGCTTCTTTTGAAGTTATCCGAATTGCTCCGATACTCGGTCTATGACGCCAAAGAGCTATTCGTGCCTTTAAGCGATGAACTGGCATACATCAATAATTATATAGATTTCGAAAAGATCCGCATTGGCGAGCGACTAATCATTAATACTAAAATTGATCAGGCTACTGAAAATATTCAGATCGCGCCTATGATATTGATTATATTTATAGAGAATGCCTTCAAACATTCCAAGAACTCAGTCGATCAAAATATATACATCGATATTGAGTTAAAGATCTGGGCAAATTCTATCTTATTCTCAATTAGGAATTCTTACCAGGAGATTAAAGAGATGGGTCCTGACAAATACAGCGGTTTCGGTCTTGACAATGTTAGGAAAAGGCTTGAACTACTCTATCCCGGCAAGTATGATCTTAAAACCGAAGTGAAAGGCGATTTTTATGAAGTAATGCTTCAGCTTAAAGTAAAATAGATGAGCAAGTATACCTGCCTTATAGTTGATGATGAACCCATTGCAAGGGAGATTATTGAAACCTATTGCAATTATTTACCCTCATTGCAGATTGCCGGCCTTTGTGGCAATGCACTTGAGGCAAAGGATATCTTGCGGGAACAGAAAATAGATATACTATTTCTCGATATCAATATGCCCGTTCTGGATGGAATTGCATTCCTGAAAACTCTTAAGAATCAACCTCAGGTGATTTTTACAACCGCATATAAAGAATATGCTTCAGATGCTTTTGATTTGTCTGCCTGCGATTATTTATTAAAACCCTTTTCCCTTGAGCGATTCATCGTTGCGGTAGATAAGGCAATCGATAGATTATTGGGGAGTTCAACATTGAAGCTGCCATTGCAGGATCAAAAAGAAGAGGACTTTATCTTTATCCGAAACAATGGGAAGATCTATAAAGTTTGGCTAAACGATCTTTTGTATGCTGAAGCCAGTGGAAATAACACCAAAATAATTACTTCAGAACTGAGCTTGCTTCCAGCCATGACTCTTTCAAATCTGGAGGAAATGCTGCCGAAATCAAAATTTCTCAGAACCCATCGTTCATTTATTGTAAGCAAGTCAAAGATTACGCATATAGAGGGTAACCGGGTATTCATTGGTACCACAGAAATCCCGATCGGAAACAATTACCGGGAAGAATTTTTGAAAGAAATCGGATTTTAATTTCCTATTTCACCCTGATAAATTCGGTAAGCGGATCTCCGAAAGGGCGGGTACTGATCCGGTCTATTTCTCCCTTATCATTTGTCAGAAAGCCGATGCGCATATCTGGAAAACCTCTTCCATCATCCATCGTCATAAACTGATCGTAATGCCAGTGATACAGAGTGGCACTTAGACTTCTGTACTGAAGTTGAAGATCATTGTTTTTTAGTCCGATCAAGATTTCTCCATATACCGGATGACTGAACCTGCCGGTGTAGGCCAATGCGGCATGAGAAGGGAAGGTGTTTTTAACCTGAGAGGTATTGATTTCATCCACAGTCTTTTTGTTTTTTTCCTGTACCTCCAGGTAATCTTTTCTGTATCTCGCGCTCCAGTCGGTTATTTCCCTGTTTTGAAGAATGTCTATGATTGGCAGATTCATCACCGATCGAAGAGAACCTGCTGATACCGCATTGTGAACAATGAATAGTGCAATACTATCTTTTGGCAGATAGCTTAAATTAGAATAGAATCCATCAATTGATCCTGTATGACTGATCATTTTAGTTCCTTTATAGCTTTGAAGAGAACGCCCCATTGCATAAATGGCATTTGATAATTCATCATATCGGCCTCTTTTATCGGAAATAGCATTAGGGATTTTGGTCTCCTCAACTGCAGATGCCGCAATAACCTGCTTCCCATTGTATTTCCCACCATTAACCTGCAAGATCAGCCATTTGCTCATATCAACCATATTGGAGTAGATATTGCCTGCCGGTGCAAGTAATTCTGATTGTGCAAGAAAAGTACGGGCAGTAAGTTTACCTGTACCTTCAGCCTCAAAATAAGATAGGGAATGATTCTCAGGGCGGGCACCAACTCCGGTAAACCCGCTTGCTTTCATTCCCAGAGGCTTAAAAATGCGTTCCTCAACGTTTTCTTCCCAACTTTTACCGCTTACTGCTTCAATTGCAAGTCCGGCTAAAGTGTACATGTTGTTATTATAAATATAGCCTTCCCTGAAACCAAGCGCCGGTTTCATAAAAGATATTTTGCTTAATAGTTCTTTTCTTTTGAATGCGGCATTCACCCAAATTCCATCATAAGAAGGAAGACCGGTTCGGTGACTTAATAAATCCCGCATACTTACTTTAAAATTTAATTCAGGATTATAAAAATTGAGCTCAGGTAAATACTGTTTTACAGGTGCATCCAGACTTAATTTTCCTTCTGAAGCAAATTGTGCGGCTAAAGTTGCTGTAAAAAGTTTAGTGTTTGATGCAATTGGGAACAGGGTAGTTTCAGTAACCGGGAGTTTGTTATCAAGGTCTCTGTATCCATAAGCCTTAGAATATATTACCTGATCCTTTTGCACAATAACCAGGGCAAGACCCGGAATATTCCAATCGGAAAGCAAATCATTTACATACGTGTCAATTTTTGCTGCTTTTTGCTCAAATCCCTTGTTCTGGGCAGATATACCCAGTGGAAGTAGCAGAAGTACTGAGAGTATTTTTTTCACTTTATAAAGATATTTTATAGTCTATTTGATCAGGAGCTCGCCCGGTATAACAGGGTTACTAAGCAGATGCCCGAATACCTCCCATTGTTTTTTTATATCGTTTCCGGCCCTGGCTTCAACATACTGTTTTACCAGGTCCATACCGTAATTATAGTTTATGATATAACTACGGTATTTCCTGATAAATGAGATTGATTTCAATGCAGTTTCTTCGTTATAAAGACAATATTTAATCATCCAGTTCAATGCCTGCTTTTCATCCATAGTACCATTCACCAAGCCTCTGCCGGCCTCATTCCGTGCGTAATTAAGCTGCGACCTGATTGCCAGCGCGCTGAAATACAGACTCAAGTTTGTGGTGTCAAGTCCGGCTATTGGCAATAATGTTTCTTTAGCAAATCTTATCTTATTATCTCCGGGGAAAGCAAGATCAACACCATAATTGGCACTTCCTTCGGCTATGAAGGATTGGGGACTGAATAATGGATACAAAGAAATCTCAACCCATCCTTTATCACGGTACAGATTTTTTTCCAGAAGCATATTATACACATGGTGTCCGGGATAGCTTTCATGGCTTCCTACATCAATTGCACGTTCTAAAAAGATCTGAGTATCAGTATTGATCTGTATGACACTTTTGAAATTGCCTTTATACCAGTTATAACCACTCCAGGGTTTATTAGTTACATATTCAATGCTGAATGATTCTTCGGCAGGAAGGGTATAATTTTCTTTTGTTTTTTTTCTGGCTTCAGCAATTGTGGCTCTGAAAGCGGTATCCAGTTTATCTTTTGGGATAATGAATTGATTTGCAAGAGCCTGAAACCTTGATTGGACATCTCCTTTTCCGGGCAGTATTTTATTCAGAGAATCTAAAAGAACAGCATAATGGCTCTCAGTATAAGCCGGTGCAGAAACGCCAAACAAATCTTTGGATTCTTCATCGAAACTTTTAAACTCACCTGAAAATATCCGGATGCGGCGGTCAAAGGCAATGAGTTGCTGAGCAATCCATCCGGCTCTAATTTTGCCGGTATCGCTGAGTTCTGAGGAGATCTCATTGAGTTTGTTTTTTAATCCGGCAACCGAGTTTAACAGGCTGTCTTTAGGAAATATTGCCAGGGTATCGGCTTTCGGCTTTAAAGAATCAGGGCCATAATAGGCATCTACAAAATCAGGATCGTACTGGCCGATGTTTAATCCAAGCCGAACATAGTCTTCTGCCAAAGCGTTTAACTCTTTATCTTTAGAATCGATTTTCCTCGAACAGGAAATTATTAAGATAATGGGAATAATGATCAAGAGATTTGTGATTTTGAGCATGATTATAAAATTGGTAAGCTTTTAATGATGCAAAATAGCAAAATCATTAGTTAGAGTGTGTGCTTGAGATTATTTCCAAAATAACATGTTTTTCCGTCATCGAACACAACAGTAGTATTTTCTTCTTAAGCCTGTAATTCGCGTTGTGGAGAAATCTGTTGATGTTAGACAGTGCTCTTAAGTCTGAGATTTCTCTTCGCGTTTAATATAATTCTAAGTATAACAATTCTTTTCGCTCATCGAATGACGGAACCTACCTCCCGTCATCGAAACAGGAGCAGCATATTCTTCTTAAGCTTGTCTTGTATGTTGTGGAGAAATCTGTTGCATCAGGCAGAGCTTTTCATGATGGTATTTCTTTGCATTAAAACGCCTCCCCTAAACTCAGATAAAAACCGCTTTGCCGCTTTTCTCCGGGATTCTGTTCGCCAATCGCATAGTCCATTCTGACGCTCAGACCGCGCTCGATATCGTAGAAATATCTGAATCCACCGCCAATACCGGGCTTGAGTTGAATCAATTTGAAATTGCCTCCCGAATAGACATTACCGGCAGAAGCAAATCCCACTAACCCAAATCTTGGATTAAGCCGTAACCTGAGTTCACCCTGCAGGGCTAATAAATTCTGATCACGGAATCTTCCGGCATAATAAGCGCGCATCATCTCATCACTTCCAAGTTGTGGAAGCAGATAAAAAGGGGTATTGCTTCCACTAATAGTTTGAAAATGAGCATTTAATCCGAGTGTTATTTTTCTGCTCATACTCTGAAAATTACGCAGATCAAGTTTAAGCAGGCTCCCACTGAAATGATCGCCACCAAAGAAATCCGGGGCATAAGAATAATTAAATTTCAGGAAAGATCCCTTTGTGGTATAGGTATTCGTATTTCGGTTATCAAAGATTTGTGTAATCCCCAAAAAGAAAACCTGTCCACCGTCTTTATCAATTATATTCTGATCATTGGTATAAATACCGCCAATAACTTTATCCTCGAAGCGGTAGGATTCATAGCCCAAACTCATTCCTGTATAAATATTTTTACCCAGCCTTTTTTCCAAACCTGCATTGAGTTTGAAAAGTTTTTGGGTAATGGGGTCTTTATTCAGTTCGAGGGTAGAATTACCAATTCCATAAAAATTGAAAGGGAAATTTCTATATCGGATTTCAGAGGTTACATGATATTTGTTGCCGGGTGTCCAAATGTCGGATTTCAGAGCGAAATTACTTTGCTTTTTTGTGGTAAAGGTTACCATACCTGTAATTCGTGAGGTACGGATTAAGCTATCTTTCCGGTCGGTATAAAATGAATAAAGGCTGGCCGCTCCTATTTCTATTCCCGTTTCCTGGGCATATCCAAGAGCCGGCAGAGGCAGGAAACTACTGCCGCGGGTAGTATCGGCCTCATTTGAGAGCAGTTTCTTAATCAGCTTCATCTGGCTGAAGCCATTTCCGGAAATCAATATTAAAAGACTGAGTGTAAATATCTTTTTTAGCAGTTCTCTATTCATAAAGTCCGCTAAGTTAATTATAGTTTGAATAGGATTGAATCTTATTCAAAATCCCATTTTGGAAGTGCTCTGATCAGAGCCTTAAAATGCCCTCATCTCTACGGGAAGACAGGTTGAAAAAGTGGCCATAATGACTCACCCAAAAGTGCACACTAAACTCAGAGTAAACGCACACTAAACCCTAAGAAAACCCATCAATTTATGCGTTTAGTATGCGTTTAATTAGGGCTTAATTTGTGCCTGTTCACAGGGTGCTAGAAATCCTTCCGCGAGTGGGTAGCAATTCAAGCCTTTCATGATATTAGATTGGTGTGTAATGCGACTCCGGCGGAGGCCGGAATCTCCTGTTTTTTTGATATTGGTTTGTCATGGTCGCGAATGTCACGACCTCAAACTTTATGATAGACAAGGGGCAAATTTACGTGGCAGGTCAGGTCTAACAGGACAATGGTTTGGTAATTGTTGGAGGTTGCGGGTCAAACCTTCATTAAAATCTCCAGGTCAGAGATTTTAGAGGTTGTGGGTCAAGCCTTCATTGAAATTTTACAGGAGAAAGATGTTGGAGGTTGCGGGTCAAGCCCGCAATGACAAGGCGCTTGTGGTTTAAAAAAGGAGATTCCGGCTCGGGGGCCGGAATCTGACTCAACAAATAAATACTGATTTGCAATGCCAGGTTTGATCCGGCACCTGCATAGCAGACAATCTTTGTTCTATTGATTTCTTCTACCTAAGCGCTTTAAATTCTGATCCATGTTTCCACTGCACCATCTTTTCTTCGAAAGCTAGTCGTTTACCGACCTGAAAAAACAACTTCAGATCTTCCAAACCGCCTTCAAAGGTCCATGTTGCCGGATCAAATTCATCTGAGGGGCGGTGGTAATGCTTCTCAGTGTATTCTTTTTCTCTTTTCTCACCATAGCCAGGCTCTTTGCCGATAACATCTATGCCATTTGAAGTATAAAGCGCGGGAATACCAACTTTAGCAAAATTAAAATGATCAGAACGATAGTAATATCCGGCTTCAGGATGATTTTCAAAGGCAATAACGCGTCCTGCTTTTTCTGCAGCTTCTTTCAGATATTCTTCCAGTTCTGATTGCCCTTGGCCAACAATAATAATGTCTTTTGTTTTTTCAAAAGGGTTCAGCCCATCAATATTAATATTAGCTACCGTTTTTGATGCGGGATAAATTGGGTTCTGAGCATAATATGCCGAACCCCAAAGGCCCTGCTCTTCGGCCGTTACTGCGAGCAAAATAATGGTACGTTCGGGCTGTACCTTCATGCTTTTAAATGCCCGGGCCAGTTCGATGAGTCCGGCGGTGCCGCTGGCATTATCGAATGCACCATTATAGATTGAATCGGCAGTTTCATCGGGTTTGCCAATTCCAAGGTGATCCCAGTGTGAAGAGTAGATAATCACTTCATCAGGGTGTTTGGTGCCTTTTATTTTCCCGATAACATTATATGATTTGTTGAATATGGTCTTAACGGCGATGCTGGTACTAAGTTTCAGATCTAAAGGCTGGGCTTTAAACCCTTTTTTGTCGGCCTGTGCGAAGAAATTAGTCGAATCTTTGCCCGCAGCAGCAACTAATTTTTTTGCAGCCGGCAGCGAAAGCCATCCGTTTATATCGGTATAAGATCTGCTTTTTCCGCGGTCGTCCAATCTGAGTTTGGATGCATTCCAGTTATTCTGAACAACCGTAAAGGGATAACTGGCACCTTCGGTGGTATGCACAATCAAACAAGCTTTTGCACCCTGACGGGCGGCTTCTTCGTATTTATAGGTCCAGCGACCATAATAGGTCATGGTTTTGCCTTTAAATAAGCTGGAATCTCCGGCAGCAAATCCCGGGTCGTTCACCATTACCAGGACGATCTTTCCTTTAACATCCAGACCTTCATAATCATTCCAGTTATATTCAGGTGCTACAACGCCATAACCGGCAAAGACCACCTCATCATTATTGAAGCTTACTTTATCGGTAATTTTATCGGTCCAGATTACATAATCTTCCAGTCCTTTCAGCTTGAAACTACCTGTTGAAGTTTTTACCTCCATCTCCGGAGCTGCTGTGGTCTGAATATTAACCATCGGGACTTCCTGGATATAGCTATCGCCATTTCCAGGCTCCAGTCCTGCAGCTTTGAATTGCCTTTGCAGGTAAGCTATTGTTTTTGTTTCTCCTTCGGTAAAGGGTTTACGACCCTGAAGTGAATCGTGCGAAAGTTCTGCAACATGCAGTTTTAAACTATCTGCATTGAAAGCAGCAAGTCCATCTTCATCCGAAACTTTTGGCTTACTCTGATTGCAGGCAGCCAGGAAGATCAGAGCAGAAAATCCAAGGAATTTAATTTTTAAGTTCATATACTTAGTATGGTTAGGTTTTGCTAAAATACTGATAAAATCACAGGCTATTTTAAAAAAATGTCTTTTGCTTTGAAACGGGGGAGGCTATTTTTTGGCTTTTATGATAGGAGAATCTTTGAATTGCTTAGTGCGAAAATAAAATCAATTTATGATTAATTTATTAGGATTATGTATTTAGTTCGCAAAGCATTTATTTTCAATCAATAACTTGACAAT
>CAZGWG010000045.1:0-22651 GCA_964529165.1 uncultured Sphingobacterium sp. | reverse complement strand
ACTCAGGACATCCGTTCAATCTTGCGATACCTTTAACAGTAGGACAAGCATCTTTTGAATCTGGAATACCATCACCGTCAACATCTAAAGGACATCCTGAACCATCAACTTTAATTCCAGCTTCAGTGTTAGGGCATTTGTCTAATTTATCAGCAACACCATCACCGTCTGAATCTTTTAACAAATCAGCAGCTTCAAGAGCACTTACACGACCTTTTAATGCCTCAACTTCTTGACGTAATGTAGGATCTTTTAATTCATCATACATTAAAGCAAGTGGATTAACCCAGTCTAAGCTTGGTTTAGATGTAGAACCCAAAGAGAATTCAATACCTGCTGAAGTGTAAGACCATTTATCCTTTGTAAAGCTTTTTCCTTTTGTTGCATCAAGATCATCAGCATCCAGGAAGTTCATGGTGTAACCTAGATCGAAATTAACACGCTCAGAAACTTTGAATTTGATACCTGCACCAACCGGAACATAAGCGTTACGGATGTTATTACGATCTCTGTTAGGGCCATAAGTTCCTTTAGCAGGAGTAGAGTTAGGATTAACTTCCTTCCAGTGGTAAGCAGCAAGACCTAAACCTGCTTTTAAAGTAAAGTTTACTGCGTTCTCTCTTCTAAGGAAATCAATTGAACCTACGTTAGCAATACCGGTGATATCCAATGCACCGCTAATTTGAGTAACTCCATCAGTACGCGGGCCTGATCCAAGGTTCACAGTAGCTCCATCATTATCATAGCTAAGTTGTCCGCCATGGTAACCAAGTTGAAGTCCGAATGTGTGATCTAATTGCTTTCTTAATGTAAGACCATAACCTAAAGATGGGCTCCAGTTAGTAAAGTCATTAGTTCCTCCAATAATAACAACAGGCGCTAATACTCCAGCATTGATACCTAAACTCCAGGTTCTGTACTGGCCTCTCCCACCAAATACCTTGGCAGAGGAGCTAGTAGCATCTTGTGCGAAAGAAACCTCACTGAGGCATAACGCTGCTACTAATGAAAACACGAGGGCTTTCTTTAATGTAGAATAATTCATAATTGTTTTTTTAAAGGTTAACAAATTTCATTAATGTAATTTACACAAAAATAGTCATAAGTTTGACTTGTGCAAATAATCAAATACTGTTCCAATCATTTTCTTTAACAAAAATTAAGTCATAAATTATTTTTTTCGCACAAAATAATAATTCCGCATCATGAAATACCCTTTCATTGACAAACAACTATTCGAAGAAAACCGCCGAAATTTTGTAAAAAAGCTTCCTGTGGGCTCTATAGCGATATTTCAATCTAATGACGAATTTCCCAGAAGTGGTGACCAAAGTCATACATTCAAACAAAATGCTGATTTATTTTACCTGAGTGGAATAGATCAGGAACAAACTATTTTATTTTTATTTCCCGACTGTCCTAACCCATTATACAGAGAAGTCCTGTTTTTAAGACAGACAAATGAACACATTGCCGTATGGGAAGGTCATAAATTGACCATACAAGAAGCGAAAAATGCTTCCGGTATTGATAGTGTATACTGGATTGATGAGTTCTGGAATATCCTTCCGGCTGTAATAAGCTATGCCGAAAACATCTATTTAAATACCAATGAGAATGACCGTTATGCTCATCAGGTTCCTTATCGGGATATCCGGTTTATAGAAAAAATAAAAAATCTTTATCCCTTACATCAGTTTAGGCGGGCGGCCCTGATCATGCGTGAGCTCCGTCCGGTAAAATCAGAAATTGAAATAAATCTCACAAAAAAAGCATGTCAAATCACACGTGACGCTTTTGTAAGAATCCTGAAATTTATAAAACCAGGAGTAACGGAATATGAAATTGAAGCAGAAATTATCCATGAATTTATCAGGCAGAGAGCGACCGGTCATGCATATAACCCAATTATAGCTTCCGGCAAAAATGCCAATATTCTTCATTACAATGATAACAACCAGATCTGCCAGGATGGTGATGTAATCCTGTTTGACTTTGGCGCCGAGTATGCTAATTATAATGCAGATATGAGTCGCTCGGTACCTGTGAACGGGCGTTTCAACAAGCGCCAGAAGGATGTATACAATGCAGTATTACGTATTATGAAAGAGGCTAGAAAAATGCTTCTTCCCGGAACGATTTGGAATGAATATCATGCAGAAGTTGGTAAAGTGGTTGAATCTGAGCTAATTCTGCTTGGCTTACTTGATAAACATGATTTAGAAAAACAGGATCCCAAAGCTCCTCTGTATAAAAAGTATTTCATGCATGGAACTTCTCACCATCTTGGTTTGGATGTACATGATTTTGCCAGCAGATATAAGCCTTTTGAAGCCGGAAACCTTCTGACCTGCGAGCCTGGTATTTACATTCCAAAAGAAGGTTTAGGAATACGAATTGAAAATAATATTCTGATAACTAAAGGTGGCAATATCGACCTGATGGATGATATTCCGGTTGAGGTAGAAGAAATAGAGTCAATCATGAACTCTTAATTTCCAGCTGATAAGGTATCTATGAACCGGTAAAGATTAAAATCAGGGCTAGCTGATGCTTTAATAATATCCTGCTGAAGCTGATTTTTATCGAAATTTTTCATCTTCTGATGCTGAAGTAACTTCCATGCCTTCTCCGCCAGCAAAAACGTATGCCTTGCATTTTTTTTTATCGACTGGCCTTCAACAACTTTCATCAGCTCTTCAATTCCTATAGATTTATCAGCAACAGTATTGATAACCGGAATAGGTTGAGGCCTTTGATGAACAAGTTTTTTAAGATTATTTGCGAATGTATCAGCTCCCTCCCTGTCAGATTTATTCACAACAAATATATCAGCAATCTCCATTAATCCCGATTTCATGTTCTGAATCTCATCACCCGACTCAGGAACAAGCACCACCAGACTGATATCTGCAAGTCCGGCAATTTCAACTTCTGATTGACCCACTCCGACCGTTTCGACTAAAATATAATCAAAACCAGCCGCTTTAAGGACATCACACATCTCAATTGTTTTTCCTGACAATCCTCCTAATGAACCTCTGGTTGCTAATGAACGTATAAATACATTTGGTTTATTGAACTGCTCTGCCATTCTGACGCGATCGCCCAAAAGTGATCCAAGATTAAATGGAGATGTAGGATCAATGGCAAGAACTGCAATTTGCTTACCCTGAGCACTCAGCTGATTAATCATCGCATTAACCAGCGTGCTTTTCCCTGCACCTGGTGGACCGGTAATTCCGATTACCGGAGTATTATTTGATCTGAGCCCCCTTAATAATTCTTCTGAACCAGGCAAATCATTTTCTACAATAGTTAACTCCCTGGCTAATTTTCTAAAGTCCTTGAGTAGTATGGAATTATTATGCTTGTCTGGCTGCATATACAAAGTAAGTTGTTTTTAATTTCATTTTACAATTCGCTAAGACAAAGGGCTGACAATAGCTATTCAGGACGTAAAAATTTTCTGATCAAACACGGATAAAACAGGGATCAAACACGGATAAAACTCAAATAAAATACAGTAAATGAGCGTCTTTTATCTGTATTTTATTCCTTTTTTTCTGTTATGTACTTGTGTTTATAAAGAAATCTTTAAGAAATCTTACCCAAGTCGTCAGGATTCGGTGTAAGATTAAGCTGGAATTCAGCTAGTTGTGAAGTATGATAATCCTTTTTTGCTTATTTTATTTCTTAGCACTGAAATAAGGAAGGGATTTCGAATAGGCTAGTAAAAGGATGATTTTTAGGGCTATTCTACAGCACATTAATCAAAAGAGGCTAATTTATTTAACTTTGCCCAATATTCTGCCAATATGAAAGTTACAGGGTTTTCATTCATACGTAATGCTATTAATAATGACTACCCTGTGGTGGAGGCAATTCTTTCTATTTTGCCCATTTGTGATGAATTTGTAATTGCAGTTGGCGATTGTAAAGACAATACCCTGAAACTTATTGAAGCTATCGGTTCTCAAAAAATAAAAATTATTCATACGGTATGGGATGAAAGTATCCGCGAGGGTGGGAGAACATTTGCACAGGAAACTGATAAAGCTTATGCTGCGATTTCAAAAGATACTGACTGGGCATTTTATATCCAGGGCGACGAGTGTGTTCATGAAAACTATCTTCCGGTAATAAAATCGGCAATGGAAGCAAATTTGAACAATGACAATGTTGAAGGCCTTTTGTTTAAATACCTCCATTTTTATGGCTCTTATGATTTCATAGCTTCGTCCAGAAGATGGTATAGAAATGAAGTGAGGGTTTTAAAATTTGATCCCGGAGTCCATTCTTACCGGGATGCTCAGGGTTTTAGAAAAAATGGCAGAAAAATAAAAGTTAAACCAATAGAGGCCTATATTTATCATTATGGATGGGTTCAGCCGCCTGCAGGTCTTGGAAATAAAGTTCGTAATTTTAATAAATTTTACCATGAGGATTCATGGATTCAGGAAAACCTTCCTGAAGATATCGAATTTGACTATGGTAATGCAGACCGTTTGATCAGATTTGAAGGTAAACATCCCTTAGTTATGCAGAAACGCATTGAGATCAGCAACTGGAAGTTTCAGGTTGATCCAACTCTTCTGAAAAAGAAAATGAGCCTGAGGCGACGTATTTTACAAAAAATTGAAGATGTATGGCGGTGGAGAATAGGTGAATACAAAAACTACAAAACTGTCCCATGACGAAGTCGTCAATCTTCCGAAAAAGCGTCTCTGTAGTTATACCAAATTATAATGGTAAACACCTGCTGGAGAGAAACCTTCCTTCTTTATTTGAAGCCTTAAACAACGCCAAAACAGATTTTGAAATCATCATTACAGATGATTGTTCAACAGATAGTTCCGTGGCATTTATCAGCGAAAATTATCCGCTTATTCGTTTGATAATTAACGATAAAAACCAGGGGTTTTCAGTAAGCTGTAATAAAGGGATTGCATTAGCAAACAAGGATCTGATTTTACTATTAAATACTGATATAGAGTTAAATAAAGATTTTTTCGAAAGTCAATTTAAATATTTTGAGCTTCCCGACACTTTTGGCGTTATGAGTAAAATCATTGGAGCCAAACATGGCGAAACTCAGGATACCGCAAGATTTCTTAAATATTCCGGATTTAAAATTAAAGCCAATAACTTTTACCATCTGGAAGATGAAGATTTTTTTACTCCAACCGCCTATTTATCTGGTGCGAATGCTCTTATCGACGCAAAAAAAATAAAGGATATCGGAGGATTTAATGAAATTTTTTCACCTTTTTATTGCGAAGATTTTGAATTGGGACTAAGGGCATGGCGCCTGGGATGGAAATGTTATTATGACCCAAAATCCTATTGTATTCATGATCATTCATCCACAACCAAAAAATACCGTACCCGAAACTGGGTTAAGGCCATCTTCTTTCGAAACAGATTCTTTGTTCATGCAATACATTTAAGCAAAAGCCAATTCGTTTTCTGGCTCCTCCAGATCACCTTTATTGATATGCTTTTCATGTGGATCGGTTTAAAATTCTACTATTATAAGAGCTTTGGAATGTTTTTGAGTAAGCTTAATTATACATTACATTCCCGTAAAAATATGAATGACTTAATGGCCAGGCATAATAGCACCATAAGCATTGGGGATGTTATTAAAAAAATGAATAAGATGATTGAGGGCCAAGCAATCATTTTCGGAAGAAATTAGACATCTTTCAAAATGATTAACTTTGTGCTATAATTCCTTTTATGAAAACCTTTTTCAGACTCTTTGCTTTTGCTGCTCCTGTTCAGAAATTTGCTGTTCCATTTTTTTTCACGTCGGTATTAGGTGTCATCTTCGGACTTCTGAATTTCACACTATTAATCCCGATTTTTGAACTCTTATTTGATCAGTCTGCGAACACCGGAGCAAAGGCATTGGTCTCGGCGCCTTCATTCGATTTTAGTCTGAGCTATTTCAAGAGCTTATTTTATTATTATTTCCAAAGCATAATCAATACTTCGGGTAAGGTAGGAGCTTTAAAAATGGTCAGTATTGCCATTGTCGCCTCCGTAATACTAAGCAATCTATTTAAATATTTGTCGGCCAGAGTAATTGAAAATTTCAGGTTAGTGATTGTAACCCGCATCAGGAGCAGTATCTTCAAAAAACTCACTAATATTGATATTCAGTACTTCAGCAGTCAGCGGAAAGGTGACCTTATTTCGAGATTCATGACCGATGTTGTAACCATTCAGGACTCCATCATTCGCTCATTACAAGTTATTCTCCGCGAGCCAATTGCAATTATTCTAAACTTTGCTGTACTTTTTACAATATCTGCCAAACTGACATTTTTTGCATTAATATTGATCCCAGTTTCTGGATTGCTAATTACTACCATTGTAAAGCGCTTAAAGAAACATGCAACAGCAGCGCAGGAATCATTAGGAGTTTTGGTATCCAGTATCGACGAGGGGCTCAATGGAGTCAAAATCATCAAATCTTTTAACGCTGAACACTATATTCAGGAGAAATTCAACGCCATTAATATGTGGACTAGTAAAATTCACAGGAGGCTGGCAAGACGGGTTTTACTTGCTTCACCGGTTTCGGAAATGATGGGTGTAATTACCGTGGCTGCTCTCCTTTACTATGGTGGAACACTTATCCTTCAGGAGGGATCAGATCTTCAGGGAGCTGAATTCATTGGCTATATCATTATATTTTCACAAATAATTACTCCGGCAAAAGCCATCTCTGAAGCTTTTGGCAATATCACTCAGGGCATTTCGGCAGGTGAGCGGGTTTTCCAGTTGCTGGATGCACCTGAAAGCATAACTGATAGACCGAATCCAATTGCAAAAACCTCTTTCAGTGATTGTATCGAATTAAAAAATGTTTCTTTTGCTTTTGGTGAGAAAGAGGTATTAAAAGACATTAATTTTAAAATTGTAAAAGGCAGTACTATTGCCTTGGTTGGCCCTTCTGGTGGAGGGAAAAGCACTCTTATGGATCTTTTACCAAGATTTATGGATCCATTAACCGGTGAAATATGTCTGGATGGAATTAATATTAAGGATATCAGCATGCGCGATGTAAGGGCATTAATGGGTATTGTAAATCAGGAATCAATATTATTTAATGATACAATTTTCAATAATATTGCATTTGGCAGATCTTTTACTCAAGAGGAAGTGATTGAAGCAGCGAAAATTGCAAATGCGCATGAGTTTATAGTCAACACTTCAGAGGCTTATCAAACCAATATTGGAGACAGGGGAATGAAACTTTCTGGAGGACAGAAGCAACGAATTTGCATAGCAAGAGCTGTGCTTGCCAATCCACCCATACTTCTGCTTGATGAAGCTACATCAGCTCTGGATACTGAATCAGAAAAACTAGTGCAGGTTGCCTTAAATAACCTAATGAAAAACCGAACATCACTTATCATTGCCCATAGGTTAAGTACAATCAAAAATGCTGATTTTATTGTGGTACTGGAGAATGGAAAAGTTATTGAAACCGGAACACATAATAAGTTGGTTTTAAAAAATGGCTTGTATAAAAAATTGATTGACATGCAAACATTTAATGATTGATGAGCTATCCTTTCATAAAAAACATAACACGGGAAGAAGAATTTCCATTTAGATTCTCCATTTGTACTCTGGTATCAAAGCCCAATGAATATCGCGAAATGTTAAATTCATTTTTGACAGCCGGTTTTGATCCTTTATTTTGCGAATACTTATGCATCGATAATAGTGAAACAAATGTATTTGGAGCATTTGCTGGTCTCAATAGATTTCTGCGAGAAGCAAAAGGGAAATATATTATTTTATGTCACCAGGACATTTTATTACATGATCATCGAATTAACGATTTAGAGTTAAGAATAGGGGAAATGGATCAAATAGACCCTAGGTGGGCAATTTTGGCTAACGCGGGAGGTATCAATCTAAAGCATCTTGCGATGCATTTAACCCAAAATTCCGGAAACGTACTATATGAAAAAAATTTACCACTTAAAGCTCAAACTGTAGATGAGAATTTTATACTGGTAAAAAATGAAGCGAACTTGTCTTTGTCAAATGATCTTGAGGGCTTTCATATGTACGGTACCGATATATGCCTGATTGCTGAAACTTTGGGTTTTAATGCTTATGTCATTGATTTTAATCTTACCCATAAAAGTGATGGGAAGGTTGACCACAGTTTTTATAAATTAAGAACTGAATTGATGAAAAAATACCACCACGCATTTAGAGGACGGTTTATGTCTACAACCATTACACGGATGTATCTTTCAGGGAATAGTTTAGGCTTTTATCTGTTTAACTCAGGCCTTATCATGTTTTTGGTAAGACAATACTATAAGTTCTTTAGACCGAAGAAAGAATATCAACCTAAAAAATAGATTACTATCCATTATTAAAATGTTATTTGTTGATTAAACTTTATAACAAAAAACATTCAGTGCCATATTGAACGTCTCGCAAATAAGATGCCGATCAATAAAAGGCTGTTTTCTAACTTCTGACTCCTTTATATAATAATTGAAACCCAAACTTTCAATCAGGGCAAGAAGCTCGTGAAGGGTTTGCTTTGAATTCACATTATTATGGTACTCGAAGAAAATATGTTTAGCATTTTGTAAACTTTTACCGCAATATTTCAACACAGTATCTTCAGCACCTTCAATATCAATTTTCAGAAAATCGACATCTTCTGTCAGATAATTGAGTAAAGGAACAGCCTCAATTAACTTTGGTTCCTGTTGGGAGTATTCATTATTTACCCTGCCTCCCATTCCACCATCAGTAAAGAACTTTAAGGTTTCAGATTGGGTCCAGACCGCTTTTTGATGAAGTGTCACATTTTTTAAGCCAAAAGTCTCCACATTCTCTTTCAGGATAGCGAAGATATCAGGATCAGGCTCGAATGCAATGATATGATGATCAGGGTAATTGATAGAAAAATATAAAACACTCAAACCCATATTTGCTCCGCAATCAAGAATAGTTCTGGAGCCGGCACTGGGTTTGAACCGATAAATTTCTGTCTCGAAAAGTTCAATATAAGATTCAACAAAACTTGGTCCGTGATGAAATTTAAAAGGTTTATCAAACAAATTAGTATACCCTATTGCTAGATGCTTATAATCGGCAATCCGACCTAATTCCAGCTTAATATCGCCGGGATTAAACCTCATTCTTATTCTTCTCTTAAGTCTTCTGAATTCTTTTCTTAAACCCATACCTATAAGATTTACTGATATTCAACATCAATCAGCCAAAACAAAAAAAGCGATCAAAAAGATCGCTTTCAAAATTATTTATTCAGACTATAATTTTCTTTTCACTTCTACCTGCTCATAGGATTCAACGATGTCACCTACTTCAATATTATTAAAGTTCTGAATATTCAATCCACACTCATAACCGGTAGCAACTTCTTTCACATCATCTTTGAAACGCTTCAATGAGGCGAGCTCACCAGTATAAACAACTACACCATCACGGATGATACGTATTTTGCTGTTTCTGGTAATCTTTCCGTCGAGTACCATACAACCTGCAATTGTACCCACTTTGCTAATCTTAAATACCTCACGAATTTCAACATTTGAAGTAATTTTTTCTTCAAATTCAGGATCAAGCATTCCTTCCATGGCGGCTTTTACCTCATTGATGGCATCGTAGATAATTGAATATAAACGAATATCAATTTGCTCTGCTTCAGCTAGTTTACGTGCACTTGCAGAAGGGCGGACCTGGAAACCAATGATAATTGCATCAGAAGCCGAAGCTAATAATACATCCGATTCAGAGATCTGACCTACAGATTTATGAATGATATTTACCTGAATCTGCTCAGTAGAAAGTTTCAGTAGGGAATCGGATAATGCTTCGATTGAACCATCCACGTCACCTTTAACGATCACATTCAGTTCTTTAAAGTTTCCGATCGCCAGACGACGTCCGATCTCATCAAGCGTAATATGTTTCTGGGTACGTAATCCCTGCTCACGCTGTAATTGTAATCTCTTATTCGCAACCTGACGGGCCTCAACTTCACTTTCCATCACGTTAAACTTATCACCTGAAGTAGGTGCACCCTGCATACCAAGCACCTGAACAGGTGTAGAAGGACCTGCATGATCTAGCTTAATTCCGCGTTCATTATGCAATGCTTTTACCTTTCCACTGTAACCACCTGCAAGTATTGCATCTCCAACCCTTAATGTTCCAGCCTGAATCAACACTGTAGTAACAATTCCACGGCCTTTATCCAAAGCAGCCTCGATAACTGTACCTACAGCACGTTTGTTTGGGTTAGCTTTTAATTCCAGCATATCTGCTTCGAGTAATACCTTTTCAAGCAATAAATCAATGCCTGCACCGGTTTTACCTGAAATTTCCTGACTCTGATATTTTCCGCCCCAGTCTTCAACAAGAATATTCATTGCAGAAAGCTGTTCGCGAATCTTATCAGCATTTGCACCTGGTTTATCTACCTTACTGAAGGCAAAGACAATCGGCACATTGGCAGCTTGTGCATGATTTATAGCTTCACGCGTTTGAGGCATCACACTATCATCCGCAGCAATTACAATAATTGCTATATCTGTAACATTGGCACCTCTGGCACGCATTGCCGTAAAGGCTTCGTGACCCGGAGTATCAAGAAAAGTTATTTTACGATCATTTTCAAGGGTTACCTCATAAGCACCAATGTGCTGAGTAATACCTCCTGCTTCTCCAGCGATAACATTAGTCTTACGAACAAAGTCAAGCAATGAGGTTTTACCATGATCAACGTGCCCCATAACAGTTACAATTGGAGCTCTTGGTAATTGATCCTCAGGGCTATCAGACTCTTCCAGCAAACCAATTTCTTCATCTTCAGGTTTCACAAACTCAACTTCATAGCCGAACTCGTCTGCTACTATTGTTAGGGTCTCGGCATCAAGTCTTTGATTGATGGATACAAACATTCCCAGACTCATACAGGTTGAAATAACCTGAGTAACCGGAACATCAAGCATCAATGCCAGCTCATTTGCAGTTACAAATTCAGTAACCTTAATGGTTTTGGATTGCATTTCTGCTTCCAATGCTGCATCTTCAGCAGTCTGAGCAACATCATCACGCTTCTGACGACGTAATTTTGCCCGTTGTGCAAATTTACCCGATTTACCTGCACCACTTAAACGTGCAAGTGTTGCTTTGATCTGATCCTGAATTTCTTTATCTGTTGGTTCAGCTTTAGGAGTATCTGGTGTACGGGGCTTGTTCCTGAAATCTGGACGTGCACCGCCTGCAGTTCCCTGACCGGGTCTTGTATTTCTGAAATCTGGACGATTGCCCTGATATCCTGCACCAGGTGCGGGACGTGGTGTTCCTCCGGATTGCTGCTGACCAGACTGACCCTGTTGTGCTGACTGACCCGGCTGACCCGGAGCATTATCTTTACGCTTACGCTTACGCTTATGATCAGCACCCGCTGAACTCGATGAAGATGCCACCGGTTGCCCGCGACGAGCAGGTGATGCTGGTAACTCAATTCTTCCAATCACATTCGGACCTGACAAACGTTCTGCTTTGGCCCGGATAACAGTTGCATCAGGATTGCTTTCCTGAGTATTTGGTTTATTTTCTTGTTTTTCTTCAGAAACAGGCTTAGCAGCCGGAACTTCAGTCTGTTCTTTAATAACTTCTTTTGGATTTTCAGCAGGCTCCTTAACTTCTGCTGCAGGAGCAGTTTCCACTTTAGGTAATACTTCTTCAGGAACTGGTTGAGGGATTACTTCAGGCTCTTTAACTTTTACAGGTTCCTCCACTTTAGCAGCCGGGGCTGGGGTAGGTTTTTCCGGTTCAGGAACCTTCTTATCAGGACGGGTTTTGGAATTCAGATTATCTAGGTTGATCTTCCCAACAACTTTAACGCCTGGCAAAGCACCTTCTTCTGGCTTAGACTCAGCTACTACAGGTTCCTGAGGTTCTGCCTTAGGCTTCTCAACTACAGGAGGAGTGAACGGATTAACATTCTTGATCAGAATCTCTTCCTGTTCAAAATCCTTTGAACGCTGTGGCTCTGTCCTTTCGTTAGCTACAGGAATATCATCGCGACGAATCTTGCCAATAACAATTTGTTTAGCTTCTTCTTTTACGATCTTATCGCCCTGAAACTCCTTAAGAAGAACATCGTACATCTCATCGGTGAGTTTGGTATTGGGCCTGGCCTCAACTTTGTGACCTTTTTTCCCTAAAAACTCCACCGCGGTGTTCAAGCCGATATTCAGCTCCTTCGCAGCTTTAAGTAAATTTGTGCTTTTACCTTCTGACATTTATTATTTTAACCTCGCTATTTTTGTACAAAAGTACGTTTTTTATATGTTATATGCTGTGAGGATTGGTCTTTTTCTGAATCCCGCAATCTCTCAATTAGCAGCAATCGATTAAATTACTCAAATTCTGACTTCAAAATCTCAATTACATCTTTAACTGTGGTATCTTCCAGATCAGTACGTTTAACCAATTCATCTACAGATAAGCTTAAAATAGATTTCGCTGTATCCAAACCAACACGCTTGAATTCATCAATAATCCATCCTTCAATTTCATCTGAGAATTCCTCAATATCCACATCCTCATCATCTTCATGCGCTTCACGATATACATCAATTTCGTATCCTGTAAGCTTTCCGGCTAACTTAATGTTATGACCTCCACGGCCAATTGCTAATGAAACCTGATCAGGTTTTAAATATACTGCTACTCTCTTTTCTTCATCATCAAGTTTGATACTCGTAATTTTCGCAGGACTTAATGCTCTTTGAATATACAATGAAATATTGTTTGTAAAGTTAATAACATCAATATTTTCATTTTTCAACTCGCGTACGATACCATGAATACGAGATCCTTTCATACCCACACAAGCTCCTACCGGATCAATTCTATCATCATAAGACTCCACTGCAACCTTCGCACGTTCTCCCGGTTCACGCACAATTTTCTTAATAGTAATCAGTCCATCGAAAATTTCAGGAACCTCCATTTCGAACAAACGTTGCAGAAACTCTGGTGCAGTACGTGAAATGATAATCTTTGGGTTGCCATTCAGCATTTCTACTTTCTCAATAATTGCACGTACAGAATCTCCCTTCTTGAAATAATCAGCAGGGATTTGCTCTGTTTTAGGTAATAAAAGTTCATTCCCTTCATCATCCAGTACTAAAGTTTCCTTTTTCCAAACCTGATACACCTCTCCGGTTACAATTTCACCAACACGATCCTTATACTTCTTAAAAATCTCATCCTTTTCAAGTTCCAGAATTTTGGAAACCAGGGTCTGACGTGCGGCGAGAATCGCCCTTCTACCAAAACTTTCCAATGTAATCTGTTCAATAAAATCATCCCCAACCTCAAGATCAGGATCGATAGCCTTTGCTTCAGCAAGTTCGATCTCCAAATCATCATCTTCAGAAAACCCATCTTCCATTACCGTTCTTGTGCGCCAGATCTCCAAATCCCCGTTGTCCGGGTTTACGATCACATCACAATTTTCGTCTGTGCCATACCTTTTACGCAACATGCTACGGAAAACTTCTTCCAACACACTGATAACCGTAGGACGGTCAATATTCTTGAAGTCTTTAAACTCCTGGAATGAATCGATTAAATTAATATTGCTCATTTTTTATTGAATTTGTCCTGTATCTACGGGACGTTATTTAAAACTCACTAAAACTATCGTTTCTGATATATTTTCAAATTTTATAAAGTTCTCCAGCAAAACTGCTTTCTTACCCTTTTCCTTTACACTCTCTTGTATGGTTATTCCTGAATCATCTGCACTCATCAATTTACCTTCCCTGATATTCCCATCTTTAAGTTTAACCCTCAATGAACGATTAATATTTTTCTGGAACTGGCGCAATGATTTTAGAGGGGTATCTATTCCGGGAGAGGAAACTTCCAGCCTGTATGCTTGTTCAATAGCATTTTCCTCTTCAAGATGGAAACCCACATGCCGGCTTATCGCAACGCAATCACTGATTGCAACGCCATTGTCTCCATCTACTAAAATAGATAAAATTCCGTTACCATGCATCTGAACATCTACAAGAAACAAATCCGGACGTTCAGAAATCTTTTCTTCAACTAACTCTGTTACACGCTTTTCTATATTCATAGCTGACCTTTTTTAATCCCCTTGAGAAACAAGTTGGTAAAAAAAGAGCCCCGAAAATGTCGGGGCTCTTCTCAGATCGATGCAAATATAAACAAACTATCCGTCATTACAAACACCTGATTTCAATCCATTTATAAGATCTGTTATTTCGAAACATTGAATTTAAATTCCATGAATCCGTCTGAGATAAACAGTTCATGAGTTTTGAAAAGATCTTCTGCATCCTGAAGTAATAGTTTAGTGTAACACCGGGCAAAATATACTTGGTTCTCTCTAAAATTATCCCTGGGTTTAAACCGAATTATTTGCCCATCAATGGTATAAATACCTTCTAAAGCCGGCTGAAAATCCCTCATTTCAGAATCGGCCGGTTCTTCATAAACCGCGAAAAAATTTACCCATAATGAATCAGGTATAGAATCAGTTCTGATTTCCTCTAAAGCCAGGCTTGTTAAACCGCTTAGCTCTATTGCAGTGCTATCAGAATTAAGCCTGATCAGCAAATCAGAATTGCTTGTTTGTTGAACTTTTTTCTGTGTACAGGAATGAAATAAAATAAAAATAATTGCCGAAATGTGGAATAGATTCTTCAATTTCATAGTTATTTACATTTAAATCAAAAATATGAGGCTGATCATCGAAATTCTATTAATGGGTGCCGCTGTTGCCATTGCAGCTTACCTGCTTCCGGGAGTTGAGGTTGAAAATTTCTGGAGTGCTGTTATTGCAGGAATACTGATTGCTCTGGCAAATGCAACAATCGGCACCATTCTTCGTATCCTAACCTTTCCGATCAATTTTCTGACACTGGGTTTAGTTTCTTTCATTATTACCGTTTTGATGGTTCTATTGGTTGACAACCTGATGGAAACCTTTAATACCAGTGGCTTTTTCTCTGCTCTGCTATTTGCAATTGTACTTGCATTGATCAATATGATCTTTTCGGCATTTCAATCAGATAAAGCAGTTTAAGAATAGTGCTTATTCCTAATTAAACAGAAATCTGATCTAATCATTCTTTTGTAAGCCCTGTTGCCCTGATTACAAGAGGCGACTTGTCTTTGGCTGCTTGAATAAATACATCCCGGTTATCTGCCATTCGGTAATATTTACCGAGCTTTTCAACTGCTGCAGCTCTAACCTGTGAAACCTGATCATGAAGAGCCAATTCTTTGAGGGTTTGATGAGCAGCTTTACGTTCATCCTCTGTAAGATTCTCAACAACAGATAAGGCCGTTTGACGAACAAACCAGTTCTTATCCTTAAAAGCAGAAACAATAACAGTTCTTGCATTTACTTCTTCCTTTACGTCCTTTAGTTTCGTTATCGCCTCAATCCTGTCCATAAATAATGGTGCATGCTGATACTGGAAAATATACTCCTGCATACTTTTTAATTCATTTTTTTCAGCAAGAACATACTTCTCAGCATCCACATTTACAAGATCGGGAGGGCTAGTGGCTGGAAAAGTAAACGCTTGGTTTTGCTTATCTAAAATAATTTCCTTGCGCTCTACTTTATCTCCTGAATAGATATCCACAGCCATTGGAATACGATAAAGCGGGGTTTCCAATAAATTCTGATCCTGAGTAATATTGACTTTTATCTCCCGCTTCACAGGATCATAAGAATTCTGAATACTCAAAACCGGGTGGCCTGAGGCAAGGAACCATTGATTGAAAAACCAATTTAAATCCATACCTGTGATTTCCTCAAATGCCAGTCTAAGGTCGTGTATTTCAGCAGTTTTATAGGAATGACTTTTCAGATATAGTTTTAATGACTCAAAAAAAGCATCATCTCCAACAGTTTTTCTTAGCATATGAAGTATTCTACCTCCCTTATGATAACTGATCTCATCAAACATCTGTTCTCTGTCAGCATAATCAAAACGGATTACGTCAGGTGCTGGCTTTCTTTTATTTGCAATGTACAGCGAGGCATCTTCAAAGCCTTTCAAATCAGCCTGATCTCGGCCATATTTATATTCTTCCCATAGATATTCTCCATAGGTTGCAAATGATTCATTAAGAGGTAAATTAGACCATGACTCGGCAGTAACCAGATTTCCAAACCAGTGATGAAACAGTTCATGAGCTATAATATCTTCATGATTCTCATCCAGATACTGACCTGCTGACATATTCATACCTTCAAAAAATACAGAAGCAGTAGTATTTTCCATGGCTCCGCTTACAAAATCTCGAACAACAATTTGTGAGTATTTATCCCAAGGATATTCAATACCGAACTTATTTGAGAAAAACTCCATCATTTCGGGGGTTTTTCCAAATACTAATTTCGCTGTTGAAGCATAAGCCGGTTCTGTGTAATAACTCACCTCTTTACCTCTCCATGTATCTTTAGTGATTGTAAAATCTCCGACTGCCAGCATCGTCAAATAGGTAGAATGAGGCTGTTCCTGCCTCCAACTGTCTGTCCGGGTTCCATCTCTGTTCATACTAGAAAACTCAAGTGTGCCATTCGAAAGACTGACAAACTCATTTGGTACCGTTATGTTAAGTTCCTGAGTCATTTTTTCCTGTGTACCATTGATAGTTGGAAACCAGTTCGAATTACATTCTGTTTCACCCTGAGTCCAGATCTGTCTGGGTTTTCCCTTTTCCTTTCCATCTCTGTTAATAAAGTAAATCCCACGATCTCCTGCCGAAGCAATATCCTCGCCGATCTTTAATTTATTCGGCATTGCTACATAATCGATATAAACTGTGTATTTCTGATCTCTGGTATACACTTTATCTAAACTGATTCTCAGCAATTTACCATCGTAAGTATATCTCAACGGCTTTTTATCATAGCTATTAACCAATGAAACAGTATTAATACGGAAGCCATTGGCATTCAATACCAACTGATCTGATGGATAGAAATAAGGTTTTGCAAAAATCGTGGCTTTCCCGATAACATAGGCACTATCCCAATCAAAACTAAGATCAAGCCGGGTATTTATAATATCTGTAGTCCTGGTATAGCTTCCCCGATAAACTTTTGAACCTTTTGAGTTTTCGACAATAGTAACCGGATCCAGATTTACCATTCTTGGAGCAGAACAAGCTAACAGAAATATCGAAGCCAGAAAAGGACAATAGCGTATATATTTTATTTTCATTGGATAAAATTGCTTTTTAGCGATTAGGAGGCTTATATGATCTGAATTCTACTTCATTTGAAGTTTTGTCCTATAATCAGGAATTTAAATTCTATTTTTCAAGTAACAAACTATCAATTGTATTTTCGAATTCCCTCTTAAAATCTGTAAAATGAATCCCTGTTCCAGGTCCGTTGAAACCAGTATGGATCTTTCTTACTTTTCCCTTTCTATCAATAATAATCAAAGTTGGGAAAGCTATAAAATCCTTTAGCGTTGGCAGGCTTTTAGCAACCTCGGTTTTATCATTTGTATAGCCTGTAATTAATATCTCATAAGGGACATTTAATCTATTCTTTAAACGTAAAATACTCTGCTTTGAACGCTCGTATCGCTGGTACGTTCATAAGCCAAGGCAACAATTTCAAGTCCTTTTTGTTGATATTTACGATAGAGGGGAACCAAATAAGCAGTTTCATCCATACAATTAGGACACCAGGATCCAAAAAACTGTACAAGAACAATTTTGTTCTTAAATTTTGAATCCGACAGAGAAACTTTCTTCCCGTTCAGATCAGGAAAATAAAAGTCTAATTTATCAAATCCATCTTTCAAGACAGTTAAGGAATAGGCATCCGGCAGGATTGCATCATTATCCCTTTTAGCATTCCAAGTCTGAACAGCAGAGAGGCCGGAATAGAAGTTCCCTTCAACTATTGTGTTATCGTCCAAAACCTTAGCTGTAAACAGAAAAGCATGACTACCATCGAAACAGGATAGATAAATTTTATTGTTAGAAACAGTTCCTTCAAGGAAACGAAAGTCTCCGGTACTGGTCAAAAAAGTTCCGAAAAGGCGACCATCCTGCTGGCTGAATTCACCAACAGCGGGAGCAGAGTCTCCGGTTTTCGGATCGCGGAAACTAACAGACCAACGACCGGTTAGAATATATTTAGCTTTAGCATTTACCTTAAAAAATCGCCAGGAGTATCCTTTATGGGCTTCCATCATCATTGATTCGCTGCTATCTCCTAATTGCTTAACCCATATCCCATTCAAAGATTCATTCCTGATTTTTGCCCGGATTTCGGAATCAAAAAGAGGCATTTTAATGAATATAGAGTCAGATTCCTTTGAAATTTCATTAACTCTGAATCGTTCTTCCCCATTGATAATATCTAAAAATTTGTGATCTGCAGAATCGATTACCTCAAAGTTAAAAGGTATCTCAACACCGGATGATGTTTTAAGAACAGCCCGCCAGATACCCTGCTCCAGTTCAAAATCTCTGGCTCCTTCACAAGCTGACAAGCCGGAAAGAAGAAAAAGGAATACCACAATTTTGAAGATGTTTTTCATAGAATAATCTATTTTAAAATCTCACGTGCAATCACAATACGCTGAATCTCAGAAGTTCCTTCATAGATCTGGGTAATTTTTGCATCACGCATCAGACGTTCAACATGATACTCTTTGACAAATCCGTATCCACCATGAATCTGAACTGCCTCAATAGTAGTTTTCATTGCAACCTGGGATGCAAACAATTTGGCCATAGAACTTGCCTGAGCATAAGGAAGTCCCTGATCCTTCAACCAGGCAGCTTTTAAGCACAACATGCGGGCGGCTTCAATTTCAGTAGCCATATCCGCAAGCTTGAATTGAATTGCCTGATGCCCTGAAATTGGTTTCCCAAATGCCTTTCGCTCTTTGGAATATTGCAGAGCCAGCTCATATGCACCTGAAGCGATTCCTAATGCCTGAGAAGCAATCCCTATTCGCCCACCATCGAGTGTTTTCATAGCAAAAGAAAAACCAAAACCTTCTTCTCCAATGCGATTTTCTTTCGGCACTTTTACGTCAGTAAACATCAGAGAGTGAGTATCTGATCCACGTATTCCCAGTTTGTTTTCTTTAGGGCCTATCGTAAAACCTTCCATGCCCTTTTCAACAATCAGCGCATTTATTCCCTTATGTCTTTTTGACGGATTAGTTTGAGCAATTACAATATAGGTAGAGGCATTTCCCCCATTGGTAATCCAGTTTTTAGTCCCGTTCAGCAGATAATAATCACCCATGTCAATAGCACTTGTTTGCTGGGAAGTTGCATCTGAACCGGCCTCAGGTTCAGAAAGACAAAAAGCACCTATTTTTTCACCGGCTGCAAGAGGCTTCAAATATTTCTCTTTCTGAAAATCTGAACCATATTTTTCAAGACCAAAGCAAACCAGTGAATTATTGACTGAAACGACCACAGATGCCGATGCATCAATCTTTGATAGCTCTTCCATGACAAGTACGTATGAAATAGTATCAAGACCTGATCCGTTATACTTTGGATCAACCATCATCCCAAGAAAACCAAGTTCTCCGAGTTTTTTGATTTGTTCATGAGGAAATTTCTGATTTTCGTCCCGTTCAATTACTCCGGGCTTCAATTCATTATTGGCAAAATCCCTTGCCGCCTGCCGAATCATCAGCTGCTCTTCTGTAAATTCAAAAAACATAATAATTGGTTTATTACCCAAAACTAATGTTTCGGGTGTGATTAGTATTTGGTCCTTTGCAAATATTAAGAAATATTTTGGTTAGTTATACGGGTGATTGTTGATTATGCCCCAAAAACTTAATAATTACAAATAGCTGAATAATAATTTCAGCAAGTGGATTTTATTTTTTTCTCAATAAGTGTTGTAGAATAGCCACTTAGATATTCGATGGTCTTTACCATACCCCCATATCCCATTACAAAGTCGGCTCCAACGATCTGTTCAATCGAATAATCAGCCCCCTTAACCAGAATATCAGGTCTCACTAATTCAATCAGTTGCAGAGGGGTGGGCTCATCAAAGATTACAACTGCATCGACAAAAGAAAATGAAGCCAGCATTATGGAACGGGAAAATTGATCTGTAATAGGTCTGCCAGGACCCTTCAACAAGGAAACAGATGAATCAGAATTTAATCCGATCACCAACTTATCTCCCATATCTGAAGCCTTTGACAGATAATCAATATGTCCAAGGTGTAACAAATCGAAGCAGCCATTAGTAAAAACAATTTTCTTCTCAAGAAGATGCCAAACATTCAGCGGTGGCTGTATCTGCGCAGAGGTATAAATCTTACTTTTAATAATATCAAGTCTGCTCATTCTGATTTTTACTAGTAGATTTCTTAAGGAACAAAATTAAACTTAAAGAACCAATAAAAAGGATAATTATTGTTTGGCTTGTATGAACTAATAACGCGTAAGCAAGGCCGTTGCTTTTAGATATTCCATATACCAGCAGGCCCTCAGAAACCATCCAGTGAAAAGCTCCTATGCCCCCTTGTACCGGAGCGATCATCGCAAAACTTCCAAACACAAGTGTTGAAAGTGCTGCACCCAGACCAAGTGCAGAGGTCGCCTTCAGTGCAAAAAAACAAAGGTAGGATGAGAGCCCGTAAAGCAACCAGATGAACAATGAGCTCATCACAAATCCGGTCTTATTATCTATATTCTTTACTGATAGTATTCCGGTCTTCATTCCTGAAAAAATCTGAAAAATACGACTTGAAATTCCCCATTTCTTCTTCTTGATAAGAATGACTAAGAAAATAGCCATCAGAATCAATAACAAAATTGCAAAGATCAACAGAGCAATATCTCCAATTCTGCCACTTATTTTACTCAGAATATGCTTGTAGAGAAATCCTGATAATAATTTGAATTCAAGGAATATAGCCATGGCAAATACAATACCCAGCATCAGCAAATCGACCAGACGTTCAGCGAGAACCGTTCCCAGAAGTTTAGTTAATGGAATCTTCTCAGATTTATTTATCACAGTACATCTTGCAAGCTCCCCCATACGTGGAAATGCCAGATTAGCAAGATACCCCATAATTACGGCATGAAAAGTATTCCACAAAGTGGGAGTGCCATGTCCAAGAGATCCGATCATTAAATTCCAGCGGTAAGCTCTTAATACATGGGCCAAGAGACTGGCTAAAATGGCAAGAAAAACCCATACAAAATTTGCATTCCCCAGATCAGAGAGCATTTTACTCAGGTCCTGCCCTTTGAAAGCTAAAAACAAAAGCAAAAGGCCAATGATCAGAAATATCAGATATCTGACAAATGTGGTGAGTGAAATTCTCAATATAAATTTTCTTTATTCAGGTACATATTGTCTATAATCCTGATTTTGCCAATTCTGGCAGCTACAAGGGCAATCACCGTTCCTGCTCTTTTTGAGCTAAGAGGCTCAAATGTGCGGGCATTAAAAATTTCAAAATATTCCATCTCAATTCCGGGGCATGAACCAAGAAAAGTGATCACCTTGCTCTTGATTTGCGGAACCGATTCCGTTTTGAATAATTCCTGTGCCAATTTTAATGCTTTATATAAAGCAAGTGCCTGCAATCTTTCATTCGGTAACAGATAAACATTCCTGGAGCTCATTGCAAGACCATCGTTCTCCCTGATAATCGGACAAATAACCAGTTTTACTCTGATCTTCAACTTCCTGACCATATGTGAGATCACCATTATCTGCTGATAATCTTTCTGACCAAAAAAAGCAAAGTCGGGCTGTATTGTATCAAACAGTTTTTTTACGATTTGAGTTACACCCTGATAATGACCCGGCCTGATCTTTCCTTCCAGAATTTTATCCAGATTACCCAGTTCGATTTTCCAGAATTCAGAACTGTTATACATCTCATCCACTTCAGGAAGAAACAAAACATCACACTTGAATTCTCTTAATTTTCTGAGGTCTTCTTCAATTGGCCTTGGATAGTTCTCAAGATCTTTTTTATCATTAAATTGCGTTGGGTTTACAAAAATACTGCAAACCACTATATCGGTATTCTTACGGGCGGTCTCAATTAAAGATAAGTGACCAGCATGCAAAGCACCCATAGTCGGAACAAATCCAATGGATCTGCCTGATGAACGTAAATCACTCAGATAGTTATGAATGGCTTCCCTGCTGTTGAAGATTTTCAAATTATAATTTTGATTTTGGTGGGCTCAAAAATGGTTAAATACTTAAATAGAACCAAAACAACTTGCGTAATTCATTGATATTTCATAAGATAATGATTACCTTTGCTGTTCGAAAACTTTTCTTAACCTCAAATTAATCAGACCGGAGATGGCAAAAACGAAGATTCTTTTTATTACGCATGAGATGTCGCCTTTCCTTGAACTTACCAAAATTTCTGAGATTACCCGTCACTTACCTCAGGCAATGCAGGATAAAGGATTTGAGATCCGCATTCTGATGCCACGTTTTGGAAATATTAATGAGCGCCGTAACCGACTTCATGAAGTAATACGACTTTCAGGTATGAATATCATTATAAATGATAATGAT
>CAZGWG010000044.1:0-22681 GCA_964529165.1 uncultured Sphingobacterium sp. | reverse complement strand
GCGGCAATACGATATCAAATGCCAAAGCAACCATTGGGCGGGTTTTGTTCTATGATAAAAATCTGAGTATCAACAATACCATATCCTGCGCCAGTTGCCATAAACAGGAATTTGCTTTTAGTGATCCGGAAATAATAAGTCCGGGAGTTTCAGGTGGTCTTACGCAAAGGCATTCGATGAGACTCGTAAATTCAAGATTTGCTGTTGAGCGCAAATTCTTTTGGGATGAACGGGCCGCCAGTTTAGAACTACAAACCACCCAGCCTATACAGGATCATGCGGAACTGGGTTTCAGTGGTCAAAATGGAAGACCTAATCTCAATGTATTGTTAAGCAAATTACAGGCAATTCCCTATTATAATGAGCTGTTCAAGTTCGCTTATAATGATATCAACCTAACAGAAGCCAGAATTCAGGAGTGTCTCGGACAGTTTATCCGAAGTATTCAGTCATTCGACTCAAAATATGATGCAGGAAGAGCTCTGGTTGCAAACGACAACCAGAATTTTCCGAATTTCACAACGGCCGAAAATGCAGGTAAGAATTTATTCACAGCGGCTCCGGTTTTTGACGCAAATTCAAGCAGAATTACCGGTGGTCTTGGCTGCAATGCCTGTCATAATGCGCCTGAATTTGATATAGACCCCAATAGCCGGAACAATGGAATTATTGGTCAGGCAAATGGTACCAGCATAGATTTCACAAATACCAGGGCACCCACATTACGTGATCTTACACGGACTGATAAAAGAATAAACAATCCAATGATGCATACAGGTGCAATCACCGGATTAAGAGCCGTACTGAATCATTATAACATAATCAATCTTAATCAGACCCAAAATCCAAATCTCGACCCCAGACTTGCCCCAAATGGTATTGGCCAGAAATTAAATCTCACAGAAAACGAAATAACTGCCGTAGTTGCCTTCCTCGAAACTCTTGCCGGGACGAATCTGTATACTGACAAGAAATGGAGTGATCCGTTTGTGAGGTAGGGAAATGGGAATAGGGAATGGGGAATTATTTCGTTACCAGTAATTTTAAGGTCTTTTCTCTGCCTTCAAATTGCATTTTGTAAATGTATATACCGGATTGTAAATCTGAAAGATCAACGTTTATACGATAAGAACCCACTGCCAGATTATCTCTGATTAATTCTCTTACAGCCTGACCGGTAGTATTATACAAGATCAAACTTGTAATACCGGGACGACTAATACTAAAATCTATTTCAGTTTGATCGAATCCGGGATTTGGAAAGTTTTGCCTGAGCACAAATCCATCGGCAGTATCAGTAAATTCCGTTTTATTTAATTCATCATATTTCTTTTGAGCAGCCACAGCACTGACTTGAAGGTCAGACAATGAATCTCCTCCTATCAATGCAAAGGCCACCTTAACCATTCCATTTGCAGGAATTATAAATGGCCCATATCCGCTTACAAGCAAAATGTCATATCCATCCGATGTATTCTCCCCTAGTCCGGCAGACTGAATTCCTGAAGAAAGCGATTGATACTTTTCGGCAATACTATATTCTCCATCAGCAAAAAATGAATCTGCCGAACTCTGATTGGTCATAGGATAGTAAGCCGCCTGCCCATTCATGCTCAGAAGTTTGACTCCAGCATATGGAGTACCTCCATGCCTTCCATAAACATAGGCCAATCTGTTTTGGGCATCGTATTTAGTGACATCCCGCCCGATAGGATCGACATCCCAGTCTGTAAATAAACCGGCATAAACACTCTTTAAACTTGTTTGTCCGGAATTATGAATCTCATACTCCGAGATAATATATTTATCATCAGGTGCACCTGAATAGGCTGTCTGACTGTGTTTAACATATAGATTCAATCCATTGGGATTAGCAGAGTCATCAAATTCAGAACGCCCAAGGAATGCAGCTTTAGTATCATCATCTCTGAAAACTCTTAGCTTTTTAACAAAATGCTCATCTGCACTTCCTGAACCTGACCTCGTATTATTTGACACCGCCAAGGCTGAGTTCCCGATCATCAGGGAGGCTTCAACGAGTAAAGGCTCTGTTTTATAATTAAATCCTAAACCATCTTGCGAACCACTATCTACATATCCGATCCGGCCATTACTACTCATTGTAGAACTGACCTGATTGACTTCAATATTCATAAAATCACGCGCAACGCGAATCTGAAATTTTTCCGCATTCTGGTAATTGTTAGCTGAACTATAATTCAGGCTAAAATTAACAAGCTCATTATCAGCAGTACCTGGTTTTACATAAACCCGAAAGGGACCAATCATGGTCTTAATCTCTTTAGTATTTATACTGGCAACTGTCTGCTCCTCATTTATAATCTGAACATTCGGATTAGTTGTAAGAAGCTTTATGACGAGCCCTGAAACAGGTGATAAAAAATTCTTGATATCCAGAAAAATAGTTAATGTGTCCCCCGCAGGGATTGATCCGTTTCCTTTATCCTTCAGCGTGATTTTCTGATATTTTATTGAAGGTAGGGTCTCTGTAAGCGCACGATAAACATTTAATCGTCCATATCCTAACTGTCCAGCCAAACCCAGGTTTAACTGATCAATATTATCAGAACTTACTTTCAATTGCTCTGCAACCTGAAACATATCAAAATCTGGAAATCTGGACCTTACCAAAGCAGCCGCACTAGAAACCATTGGAGCAGAAAAAGAAGTTCCAGCCACCCAGCCATATTTATTTCCATTTTTACTGGAATAGACCACACCGGGCGCTGAAAGAGATATATGACTTCCATAACTTGAAAAATCGCTCTTTTTATCATTAAGATCGACTCCTGATACTGCAAGAACTCCTGCATATGCGGCAGGGTATTCGGGTACTGAACTATTGGAATTGCCAGCACAAGCTACAATCAGGCTGCCTTTTGCCATTGCATAGTTTACAATATCCTGTCCAAAGGAAGAACCAAAAGGTCCGCTGAAGGAACAATTGATAATATGAGCACCATTATCAGCAGCATATTTAATCCCTTCATAGCCTTTGTAAATAACTGTTGCATTATTATCAGCACATGCTTTAACTATCATTAGTTTAGCATTATAGGCAATACTGGCAATACCTAATCCATTATCTGAAACTGCTGAAGCAACTCCACTGACACTAACCCCGTGATCTGTGGAATCACTGGTTACATCAGGATCATTATCAATCTGAGGATTGGAGCCGCTCCTTCCCACCAGGTCTATTCCCGGAAGCAAAATATTTGCTTTCAAATCAACATGGTCCATGTCAGTTCCGGTATCTACTATGGCGATGATTGTATTGGAAGAATTTCTGATCAGATCCCACGACGGCTCTGCCCGAACCTGCCTGAGCTGATTTTGAAACCCTGAAAAGAACGGATCATTTGGTGTATACGAAACATGATGAACATAGCGTGGTTCAGCATATTCAATATTGGGATTCTTAAGTAATTCATTAATGACTCTCTCAATTCCCTGAGATGAACTGAACTTCAACTCATAAATCCGGTCCATTCCAAACGTATCCCGGATTGACATTCGCTGAATCGCTTCAGCACTGCTTGCCTTTAAAGAGTTCTTAAATAGCTGATTAATTTTAATATCTGATAGTTTGAGTTTCAGATTCTTTGAGTTTAATGCACTGCTTACCGATTGGATCTGAGCGGCAGTACTGCCCTTCCTGAATTTAACAATGATCACATCTTGCTGATAATCCTTATTGCTTATCCCGGCAGGCAACTTAAATGACGCTTTTCGACTATCTGAAACAGTATTTTGTCCAAACGCTGAAAACAGGTGGAAACAGCAAAACAACAATAACAATCTCTTCATTGGTAGGGTTTACCAAAAATAGCAAAATCAGCAAAGAATATATATAATGCTCTCTATTATAACACTAAGAAGATTTGAGATTTAATAATCGAGATTATATACCATTTGTGAAACTTTAATTCATCTAATTTCGTAAACATGGAATGGAATTTGTTTATATTTAAGAATATGCCTTACGAACAGATAAGAAAGGTGCTTTGTATCAATGACAATGAAGTTACATTGTGGATTCAAAAGCAGATTCTGAACAAATCTAAGTTTTCAGTTGAAGTTGTTACCGCCTTAAATGGTCACGAGGGTCTCAACTATTGCCAAAAACTTGTAGATAATAATACAGGTAATCAGAATGATTTTCCAGGGCTTATCCTTCTTGACTTGCATATGCCTGTAATGGACGGGTGGGAATTTCTTTTAAAGTTTTCTTCAGACATTTACCCTCATTGTAAAAACACCAAGGTAATCATTACTTCCTATTCAATTGATGCGGTAGATTCTGAACGGGCTAAGCAATATCCTTTTGTTGTTGACTTCCTTACCAGCTCACTAAGCGTTGATTACCTTGAAAGTCTGCCTAGATCATTGTTATCAGACGAGTTGGTTTAAACCACTAATTTAAGATTCCTAAAATATTCAATATCTGTCATTTATACTGTCTTTTGGTTTATAAAAACCTCAATTAAATACCTTACTTTCTCTAAATGAGTTTATACTTCAGCACTTTATCATCTTCCCAGAAACAAATAGCTTTGCCATTATCGAGAATATAGATTTTGGGAGAAACACCAGAACCAAGCTGTGTAATTTTTTTTGTATTCAGATTAATCGCACTCAGCATCTTTTTATCCTGCCAGGTAATATAAATCTCTTTCTTCTTTTGGGCCATACTTACATCACGGCCTGTAGCAATTTTCAACTCCGCCTGATTCTCTGACCAGTAATAGACATCACCATTGCGTCTCCAGGCTGCAGAAACCTGTCCTTAGAATTAAAAGCCAGGCTACCCCCATCCATCGGACAAGTATTTAACTGCCATGTACCAGCACCTGATTTTGCTGGCTCTGAAAAAGATTTGCCCTTGTCGTAGGAAACTGAATAATAAATATCCCGTGAACCCATCAACCAGTTACGGAAACCAATGACAAGCTTATTACCGTTCAGTACAATATTGGGTTTACAACATTCGCATACATGCTTATCCGGTGATTTATAAACCAGGGAATTAGCACCCCATTTAACAGATTTTCCATTGATTGAAGAATAATAAATATTATTACTTCCCCCATCCCTGATATCCAGCCAGGTTGCGTAAAAATTATCCTCTTTATCGGCAGTAATAGCCATTAATCCTTCAGGGGCTGAACCTTTTTTATCATTTATTTCTGCAACCCGGATCCATCCTCCTTTTGAATGGTTTAATCTGTAAGAATGAATATTTCCTCCTTTATCCATTGCACTGATGAAAGAAAAGTTTCTGGAAGATGCAATTTGCGGTCCCCTCGTATGCCCCAAATGCATTCCGGGCAGTTCAGCAACAAGCACTGCTGAAGAAAAACTGATTCCATTATTGATTGAGGTCAGACAATATATCTTTTCTCCGTTCCCGTAGGTAACGCGAATGACTCCTTTAGTGTCAATTGACAGATTTGGTTGCTGCCCCTGAATTATTGTTTCAGGGAAGGCTGTATGCCCCGTAAACGATATGCAAAAAAATACAAATAAAAAAAATACTTTCATATCCTGAGTTCATTTTTATGAATCTAATACAAGATATGAAAGTGTTTAGTATAAACCTTTAAGGTCTGCAATTCTATTACAATTGAACAATAATGTTCACATCAGAATCAAGCTTATTACGGGTTAAATCCAATTGATTTTCCAGATCAGTTACATTATTCTGAAGATCCAGAATGAGACCTTCTCGACGTTGAACTTCCTGAGCGCTAAGATTTACTCTGCTGGTGTTCAAATTTGTTTTTACACCTAATAGTTTTTCCATTGCATACTTTAAAAGTGATTCGCTGTAAGACATAGTCTCATAAGTTTGCTCGTATGTATTATAAACTGTCTCACGTGATTTTACATATTCCCGGGACCAGCGGTCAGAATAATTATTGGAACAATTTCCTATTATATCACCATGGTTCAAATGAGCCTGTACTGCATTTTCGGAGACATTTATATTCACAGAATTACCTGAATCATTCCCCGAAGGATTATGGCAAATGCTAACTTTCTTTTGACTCTTTGGATGTTTACGCTCTGCCCAGTTATTAATGCCCCAGTCAATATCGATATCCCTTTTGCCATTCATCAGCTTACTATTACCCTTTCCACGATTGATCTCCCAATTGTCACTTTCCAATTTGCCGTTATTTTTCCCAGAATGGCCTTTATTATTCTTATACTGGCCGACATCATTCTTATCCCCGTGGTTATCATTATCATGGTTTTTATCTCCCTGGTTTTTAACCCTGCCCTTTCCAATATCATCGTTTTCTTTGCCTTCTGATTTACCCTGTCCATTCTTATCCTTTTGGGGATCAGCCAGAGCAAGAATAGTAAGCACAATTAATGGAAGGATACTAACCCTTAAAATGTTATTTCTTTTCATGATATCTTTTATTTAGCAGTTTCAAATTCTTTGTCAACTTTTTCTAACGAAGCTTCAAGCTTTGCATTTTTATCTTCAAGATCTTTAGTGCTTTGTTCAAGATCTTTTGAAACAGAATCCATTACAACAACTTCTACATCATGAGATTTTGTAGCGTTATTAGAACAAGAGCCCATAAACAAAATTCCGATGGCCAGCAAGGGGATTGAAGCATAGTTAATTAATCTTTTCATATTGATTTTCATTTAGTTACGATCAATACAACATAAACCAAGCCAGTTTAAATTAAATCAAAAAATAAAATGGCACGGCAATTGATTTATCAATGTACATCTAGTATACACCTAAGAAGAAATATCATGAAAAAATTAATGATCATTGGCTGTATTGGCCTTGCAATGGGATTTTCGGCCTGTATGAAGAACAGCGATGAGGGCATGACCAGAATGAATGTAAAGATTACTGATAGTCCTGGTGCTTATGAAGCCATTTATTTAAGTGTTAAAGAAATCCAGATTCTAACATCTGATGGAACAAGCACAATGCCCGTTGGTCCTACCCCTTTCAATATTCTTAATTTCAGAATGGGTAAGGATACGCTTATTGCTTCTCAGGATATCCCTTCCGGAAATATTCAGGAAGTACGACTGGTACTAAATGATTCTGGAAATCAGGTTAAGATCGATGGAGTGACCTATGCTTTGACCACACCAAGCGGACAGAGCTCAGGTGTAAAATTAAAAGTACAGGAAAGCCTGGAAGCAGGTGTTGCCTATACCATGTTGCTTGACTTTGATGCTGCAAAATCTATTGTCCAGACAGGAAATGGGAAATACATCTTAAAACCTGTGATCAGAGCTATCCCTAATGCTGTTTCAGGAGCTATTACAGGTGTCATTACACCTTCCGCTTCTAATCCTAAGATTTATGCGATCGCAGGAACTGATACTCTAGGAACTGTTAGTGATGCGACAGGTAAATTTTGGTTCCCTGGTGTAGCTGCCGGAACTTATAAAGTTGAGATTCAACCTGTAAGTCCTTACATCAATAAAACTATTGAGAATGTTGTTGTGGTTACCGGATCTGTAAAAGATCTTGGTACAATCATAATTTCTCAATAAATTCCACCTTAAATAAAAAAGGGTACGCAGTTGTACCCTTTTTTATTTAAACCCTTTCGGCTGCATATCCTGCTTTTTTTACAGCAGCAATAATTTCCGATTCCTGAAGATCTCCTTCAACAGTCAGGATTTTGTCGCTCGAATCAAGATCTACCTTCCAGTGATTCTCACCAGCAGTCTCATTCAATGCCGGACCGACCTGAGCCAGACATCCTGTACATTTGATATTCGTTTTAAATTTAATCGTTTCCATTATTTTTGATTTTTTTGATGTTATTTATTTAATTAGACCTGAGTTTTAAAGCTTTTAATCTGAGGCTGTTACTGACCACGGAAACTGAACTGAGTGCCATTGCTGCCCCGGCGATCATTGGATCAAGTAAAAAACCATTGTAGCTGTACAATACACCTGCCGCAAGAGGAATCCCAATTATATTATAAATGAAGGCCCAAAACAGATTTTGACGAATAGTTTGAACCGTCCGTTTTGAAAGTTTCAATGCCATAGGAATGGACTGTAAGTTAGAGGTGATCAGAGTAATCTTGGCAACATCCATCGCGATATCTGAACCCTTTCCCATCGCAATACTCACATCTGCCTGCGCCAGGGCATGAGAATCATTGATCCCATCACCCACCATTGCAACGACCTTCCCATCAGACTGAAGCTGTTTAATAAAATCCGCCTTATCTGAGGGCATAACCTCAGCCCTGTAACTTTTAATTCCAACTTCACTTGCGACAGCTGACGCTGTTTCTTTATTATCTCCGGTGAGCATATGGACTTCAATACCCATTTCATGCAGTTGACTGATTGCTTCTTTTGAAGAATCCTTCACCTTATCTGCAACAGAAATAATAGCCAGTACTTTTTTCTGATCAGCAAAATAGATTGCGGTATTGGCCTCATGTTGCTTTTTCTGCACATAGTTTACTTGATCTGTAGTCAAAAGTATCTGTTGCTCTTCCATAAAATGAAGATTCCCGGCGAAAAATCCAATCCCCTCATGTAGTCCTTTAACTCCCCGGGCTGTGATACTTTCAAACGAATCAAGTGAAACACTTGAAATTCCATCCTCCTTTAATTTCTTAATTATCGCATCAGCAAGAGGGTGCTCAGAATTTACTTCCAGGCTGAACAGAACCTTTAAATAATGATCCTGATCCTTGACTTCAGGAGCCCAATTCATCTCGGTAACCACTGGCCTGCCTTCAGTGATGGTACCGGTCTTGTCAAGAATAACTGCATTAACCTTATATCCCAATTCAAGACTTTCCGCATCCTTGATCAGGATATTGTTTTCAGCCCCTTTGCCAACTCCCACCATAATTGCGGTTGGGGTTGCAAGCCCCAAAGCACAAGGGCAAGCAATGACAAGTACAGTTACCGAAGTAAGTAAAGCATGTGAAAATGCTTGCTCCCCTCCAATTAACATCCAGACAGCAAATGTCAGGATTGAAATACCGATTACTACCGGAACAAATATTCCTGCTATCTTATCAACCAGCTTTTGAACCGGAGCTTTACTTCCCTGGGCCAATTGGACCATTTTCACGATATGCGCTAATAAGGTATCAGCCCCTACTTTTTCAGCTTTAAAATGGAGACTCCCCTTCTGATTAATGGTACCTGCAAATAATTTGTCATTCACTTCTTTCAATACTGCGATCGGTTCACCACTGATCATACTTTCATCCAGATAGGATGATCCTGAAACAACAATGCCATCTACTGAGACTCTTTCTCCTGGCCTCAGGACTATAATCTGACCGGGCATGACCTGTGAAACAGGAATCTCCATTTCCTTATCATCCTGGAGAATCCGGACCGTTTTAGGCTGTAATCCCATTAATTTTTTAATGGCTGTTGTCGTGTTTGATTTAGCCTTCTCTTCCAGCAATTTTCCAAAGGAAATAAACGCTATAATCACAGCAGCAGCCTCATAATATACATGCGGATGTATCCCCCTGCTATGCCAGTATTCAGGGTAGATCGTATTAAACGCGCTGAAAATGAAAGCGATTCCGGTGCTCAGGGCCACTAAAGTGTCCATATTCACCATTCCATATTTAGCCTGCTTCCAGGCATTAATAAAGAAGTTTCGGCCAAACCAGAACAGGACGGGAGCACTCAGTATCATGGATATCCAGGTACCATATGGCATGTCCATGAAAAACATCCCGATTATAAATACCGGCAAAGCAAGAATTGAAGCCCATATCGTCCGGATTTTTAGCTCCCGGTAGTTTTTAATCTGTAAAGTTTCCTGTAGCTCTGCTGAATTCTCAGTATCGATAATTATATCATATCCAATTGATTGAATACTTTTTTGTAAAGCTGGCGGATTGGTTTTAAGAGTATCATACTCCGCCCATGCTGTATTATTTGCAAAATTTACTCCTGCATCAATTACTCCTGCCGTAGCTTTAAGCATAGATTCTACACTGATCGCACACCCGGCACAGGTCATGCCTGTTACCGGAAATACTGCTCTGATTGTCGTGCTGGAAGCCTCTTTTAATTGAGATTCTGATTCTACTTTCATAATCTTGATTTATAATACAAAATTATGATATAGAGCCGATTAGGCTTTACAGAATTACAGGGAAGAATTATACAATTTTGTGTTTATTTTCGGTTAAACCTTATCAATTGATTTTCTCTGACCCTCTGAAGCTCTGGTACTTTTAAATTGAGATGGAGTTTGCCCAGTTACTTTCTTAAACTGGGCAGATAGATGAGCAATACTGCTGTATCCCAATTTATTGGCAATTTCACCGAGATTCAATTCATCATAAAACAAGAGCTCTTTAACCCGCTCAATTTTCTGACGAATAATGTATTGCTCAATAGTAACACCCTCAACAGATGAAAATAATGAGCTTAAATAACCATACTCATGAAATATCTTATCAGAAATAAGCCCTGACCAGTTTACTTTTTGTTCGAGAAACTCTTTATGGAAAATCTGTTCAATGATTAGATTTTTGATCTGTTCAATTACCCTGCTCTTACCCTTATCAAGTAACTCAAAACCCAGGGCATTCAAATGCTTATTCAGGATCAGAAGTTTTTCTTCATCAAGTTTACCCTCCTCTAACTTCACAATGCCCATTTGTACATCTATGGGATGCAAATCAAGTTTTAACAGCTCATTCTGAACTGCCGTTATGCATCTGTTGCATACCATGTTTTTGATATATAATTCCATCGTCTAAAAATCAAATTTCAACTAATACTAATGACTCGATAGAAGGTTAATTCCTATAATTCTTGCAGTAACGAATTAAAGACTTCGTCTTAGTAACTGCGCATTAGCTGCCACTACAATTGTACTAATACTCATTAAAACAGCCCCTGCAGCAGGACTAAGCAAAAAGCCCGGGTATAGAACTCCAGCAGCTAAAGGAATTGCAATAATGTTATAACCAACAGCCCATAAGAGATTCTGTATCATCTTTTTATAAGTTGCTCTTCCAAATCTGATGATTTTTACTATATCGCGGGGATCACTATTAACAAGTAAAATATCTGCTGTTTCAGCAGCCACATCAGTCCCGGATCCAACTGCAATACCTACATCGGCCTGTGCAAGCGCAGGTGCATCGTTCACACCATCACCGGTCATTGCAACAATCTCTCCATTCTGTTGAAACTCCAATACTCTTTGCTGTTTCTGGTCTGGTAATACATTTGCCAAAAAACCGTCCATCCCCAACGAATCAGCTACAGCTTTAGCCACGTGTTCATTATCTCCGGTCAATAGATATGATTTGATTCCCATAGATTTAAGATCATCTATGGCGGCTTTCGAAGATGGACGAATGGTATCTGAAAGAGTGATTATTCCAACAGTTCTTCCATCAACAATTAAAAAATTAACGGTTTCGGAGGTCTGATTAATTTCTGCGGGAATTTCAGGAATGGGCAAATTCTCATTTCTGAAATAATTCGGCCCTGCGGCTTTTACTTCTTTTCCCTTCACTTCTCCTTTAACACCAATCCCCGGAAGATATTCAAACTCGGCTGATGGCCAAAGTTCGAGCTTTTTAAGTTCCAATGATTTCTTTACACCTTTAGCGATATAATGCTCAGAATTCTGCTGTAATGCTGCTGCATATTGAAGGATATCATTTTCTGAATAGTTTTTATCAATAACAATAATCCGTTGAATACTATGTGAGCCTTCTGTTAAAGTTCCTGTTTTATCAAAAATTACCAGACTTAGATTTCTTGAAGTTTCAAATGCTGTTCGGTTTCTGATCAGAAGGCCATTCACTGCTGCCTGGGAAGTTGAAATCGCAACAACTAAAGGAATTGCAACCCCAAGTGCGTGAGGACAGGATGTAACCATGACCGTAACCATCCTTTCCAAAGCGAATGCCAAATCTCCATCCCTACTATACCATACAACAAAGGTAATTATACCTATACTCAGTGATACATAAGTAAGCCATTTGGCAACTTTATTGGCCAGGTTTTGTGTTCTCGATTTAATAGACTGAGCACCCTGAACCATATTAATTACCTTATTGAGGTAACTTTGCTCACCGGTTCCGGTTACAAGAACCTTTATGGAACCATCGCCATTGATCGAACCACCTATCACCAGATCTTCTTTATTCTTATTAACCGGCAAACTTTCTCCGGTAAGCATACTTTCATTAACAAAGGAATGCCCGCTAATGATCTTCCCATCTGCAGGGATTTTTTCGCCGGGTTTGATGAGAATAATATCAGTATTGTGTAGTTCTTTCAATGATATATCAACAACTACTCCCTGACGCTCTACATGAACATTTGAGGGAAGCAATGCAACCAATGATTCCAGAGCCCTAGATGCGGCATGCTGGGAACGCATCTCAAAATAGTGCCCTAGTAACATGATATCAATCAGGGTAGCAAGTTCCCAAAAGAAATCCATACCCTTCAATCCAAAAATAACTGAAGTACTGTAAAAGAATGCAACAATAATTGCGATTCCAATCAGGGTCATCATTCCCGGATTTGACTGCTTTATTTCACGCAGCATCCCTATGAGAAAGGGCTTTCCTCCATAAATGAATAAGATTAAGCTAAACCCCAACAATACAAACTTATCTCCAGGGAATGCAATATGAAATCCAAACCAATGCTGAATCATTTTTGACAACAGCAGAACCGGGATAGTAAGAATAAGACTTATCCAGAATCGTCTTAAAAAATCCGAAGTCTGATGGCCTGCATGCTCATCGACCATATGAGAACTTTCGTGTTCATTCTCTAAACCTGTGTGATGATGATCATGCCCCCGAGGGGGATGATTATGCTCGTGCTGATTATGATCCATAAATCTAAATTTAATGTAAAATATTAATAATCAAACAATTAGGCTTACATCTTGCTCATATCATGTCCCGCCATCGGATCTGTACCCTTTTTCAAAATAAATTCACTCGATAACAAATATGCCCCGCTCACTACTACTTCTTTCACATTTTCAAGGCCAGAAAGGATAATAATCTGTTCCGCATCCTCCTCTCCTGTACGTACCATCCTCGGGGAGTAGGTATTCTTTGCTGTTTTGATCCAGACATGTGCCCCCTTTTCATCCCGCACTACTGCATCCAATGGCAAACTCAAGGCATCTGATATCTCGGCTAGTGGTAAAAATACCGTAGCCTGCATCCCTGCCTGTAAATTTCCAGGATTGTTAATCGGAGCCCTTACTTTCAGAATTTGTGAGGATGGGTCTATCTGTGGGGAAATAAAATCTATAGTAAGATTATGTTCTTTATCACTCAGTCCATTGATCCTTGCCTGAACCTTTGTACCCAAAGCGATACTTCCCAATTCATTCGGATAAACATCCATTTCCAGCCAGAGCTGTGTGAAGTTTTCAAGCTTTAAAACCTGGCTTCCTTCCGCTAAATATTGGCCTTCCGAAACGTTTAGTTCAGTCACAACTCCAGAGGCTGTTGAATAGACAGTGAGCAGAGGTGCTGTTTTTCCGGCGGCAGCCAGGGCCCTGATCTGTGCATCAGAATAACCAAACAATCGAAGCTTATTTCTTGCGGCATCTCGCATTGACTGATAGATCTTCTCCTCCGGAAATGCCGCAACCTGCTTCAATTGCAATAAATAATCCTGCTGCAGGGTCTGAAGTTCCTCACTGTAAATCTGAAAAACAGGCTGACCCTTGCTCACAGACCGACCCAATTCCTTTACAAGCAACTTCTCTATCCTTCCGGCATAACGACTTGAAATGACTTCCGTTTGCTCCGGATTTACAATCAAACGACCATTCAGTACTTTTGAGGTACTAAAATCTGTACGATTGATTGGCATGGTATGAATATTAGCTAACTGAATTTGACTTTCACTCAACGAAAGCTCACTTTTACCACCTGAAGAGTTTATTGGTACCAGATCCATCTTACAGATCGGGCAGGTTCCCGGACCATCCTTTACTATCTGAGGATGCATCGGGCAGGTGTATTTCCCGGCTTCTGCATGCTTTTCATGTACCTCTGTACAGGCTGAGAAAATCAAGCCTGAGCAAAGAACGATCAGTCCTAAAATTATTTTTGCTCTCATTATAAACGCTTTGCTTTTATAAAACTTTCACTATCTATTAGGAACCAGGCATTAAGTGCGAGTTCTATATCTTCTTCCAGACTATCACCAATATCAATCCACTGATCTACCTGATGTTTTAGCTTCACAAAAACCGGTACAAATGCATGATCCTTTTTGATAAATACAACGTATTGTGTTCCAACCTGAACAAGGGCTGTAGTGGGTAGCCAATAACCTTCAACTTCAGCCTCACGGCTTACAGAGATCAATTGACCCACCTTCCAGATTTTAGTACTGTTTGGCACATTGGCCCTGATAAGGGAATAATTGGTTCCGTCTTTAAAATAGGGCTGAACCAAATTCACTATAACTTCTGAATGCTGATCTGCAAGATCAATAGACTGAATCATAACACTTTTCCCCTGCTTAAACTCCTGTAATTGATCAGGGCGGGCAAAGAACTCGCCCCAAACCTGATCTGTATTGATCAGATCAAATAATTTCTGGCCTGCATTAATATATTGTCCTTCCCTGATTTGCAAAGCCCCTCCTGTTGGGATATCCGGTATTTCCGGAACTTTTGGGGATGAAGCAGAATTATTCATTGAATTCATCCCACCTGTATTCCCTAAGCTGATCTTTGTTCCACCTGCCTGGCTTACCGGACCCTGTGACGCTGAGGTGCTTAAACCCAATTCTGCTACATAACCTGAATAAGGGCTATAAACAGCAATCCTATCCTCGATTCTGCCTGTGCTCAAAACCCTGTTTATCTGGGCCGTGCTCAATCCAAGAAGTACCAATTTCTTTTTGGCAGATTCAAGAAGCACAGGTTCGTTATTGTTTTTCAGAAAGAGCAATTCCTGCTGGGCATTTGCCAGATCCGGACTGTAGATCTCCATGATCTTTTGCCCTTTACTTACCGGCTCATAATTGTATTTCACAAACAGCTTTTCAATGCGACCGCTTACCCTTGCCGATACTGACCTCCAGTTATTCGTATTATAGTTTATGATCCCTTTCAGGACGATTTCAGATTTTTTAAACCCCTTCTCTACCCTGACTGTTTTGATTCCTGATTTAACCAGCTCATTGCTAGGCTTTACCAGGGAATTTAAACTTGTATCCACGGCGCCGTGTGTATCTGCAGTATGCTGAGGCACAAGATCCATTTTACAGATCGGGCAGGTACCGGGTGCATCCCTTACTATCTGCGGGTGCATCGGGCAAGTGTATTTCTGAACCTGTGCCTCAGAATTCGCCTTTTTATCGGAATTACACCCAAAAAGAATTATTCCGATGATCAGGTATAATGCAATTCTAGCGTTCAATAGCTTTCTCATACTCCACAATCATTTGATAATATTTCTGTAACTGATCCAGATAATTCATCTGCGACATATTGATCGATTCCCAACCATCAATGACCGTATTCAGATCTGTTTTGTTTTCCTGATAAGATAACATCGAAACCTTGAGATATTTCTCCAGTGAAGGCAAAATCTTTGTCTCATAATTAGTTAACTGTTGCTGCATATTGAGCAAATCGTTTTCCATTGACTTACTCATCCCCAAAATCTCGGTCAGCATTGCCGCTTTCTCCTGCCTCATAGCCTCCTTCTCAAAATTCATTGATTTGATCTCCGATTTATACATTTTCGAGGACCAGGGAGCAATTGGGATGGAAAGCATACCCATCACCGTAAACTGCCTTGGCATCATTGCAGAATAATTAGACATATGGTCAAAACGAATTTTAAAATCGGGTTTTGACTCCTGCCGCATCAGATCAATATTCCTTTCCATTGCATGAATATCATGCTCCATATGCAAAATATCACTACGGACACCGGCCAGATAAGCAGTGTCAAGATCTGCCTTAGGACTAAACTTAACCTGATATTCGGTTTCAATTTCAAATTCGGTTGTTGCTGCTCTGTTCATCAATGCATTCAAAGCAATCTTTTTTGAACGAATATCTGCCTCGGTCATCAGGATCATATTCTCTGATTCATAGGCCCTTCCTTCAGCTTTAAAAACCTGATTTAATCCACCCTGATTAAAAGGATAACGAATCTCTGCAAGTTTTTTCATCGTCTGCATGATTTGCTGATTCTCTTTCTGGAAGACGATCCGTTTTTGAGCAACCAAAAGTGCAAAGTACAAATACTTTGCACTGGCTCTTAACTGGTTAAAACGCTCATTTCTACCGAACTCATAGGTCTGCGACTGGGTTTTAAGGTATTCCTTTTTAGCCCTGACCTTTGCGGGATTGGGAATATCCTGCTCGGCAGAGATCATAAATGCCCCACGGTCCCCCTCTGAAATCATCCCCTGTGCTGGATAAGGACTCATAAAAGTTCCTGCTCCTACCATGGGAGCCATCCATGAGCCGGCGCCTTCTACTTTAGAATCCTTGCTTTGAATCCTGCTTGAATAAGACTTCAAAGAGGGATTATTTACGTTAATCTCCGCTAATATTTGCTCCAGATTCATGATCTGCTGTCCATAGACAGTAAAAGAACTCAGGAATACAAACAATAAAATTATTTTCTTAATGCTGAACATCATGTACCTCCAGTTTTCCAAATTTTCTCAATTCATATTCTTTTGTCATCAGAAAGATCAGCGGTGTAACCAGTAAAATATGGGTAGATGAAGTAAGTACTCCCCCAATCATAGGCAGCACAATTGGCTGCATCACATCGCTTCCAACCCCACCCGACCATAAAACTGGTATCAAACCAAATAATGCCACACAAACCGTCATGATCTTAGGCCGTAAACGTTTGGCAGCACCATTGATCACGTATTCCCTAAGGTCCTCCTTTGTAATTGTCTCTCTGGAATTGCCTTTCAATGCAACCAACTGCCGCATTGCATCATTCAGATAAATTACCATGACGACACCTGTTTCAACCGCAATCCCGAAAAGGGCAATAAAGCCAACCGCGACTGCGACTGAGAGATTCACACCCCAGAAATAAACCAGAAAAGCACCTCCTATGAGGGCGAAAGGAATTGTTACAAGACTTAAAAATGCCTCTCTGATTGATTTAAAAGCAAGATATAGTGCCAGAAAGATGATAAAAATCACTACCGGTAGAATATAAATCAGGGTTTGCTGTCCGCGGATCAGGTTTTGATACTGACCGCTCCATTCTACAAAATATCCATTGGGCAGTTTCAGATCCTTATTCAACTTATCAATAGCCTCCTGAACTGTATGTCCCAGATCGCGCTCACGCACATTGAACATCACCGCACCGCGTAAGATTGCATTTTCAGAACTGATCATTGGTGGTCCATCCACAAAACGGATGGTTGTAACGGCTGATAATGGGATAGTTTCCGCATCGGGGGAAGTCAGTGGAATTCTTTTCAAACGGTCGATACTGTTCCGGTACTCCTGACCCAGGCGCAAATGAATATTGAAACGTTGCCGGCCTTCAACCGTTGATGCAAAAGGCGCCCCCCCAATTGCCGATTCAACTGTCGCATTAATATCATCCACAGTTAATCCGTAACGCTCCAATTGGTCGCGTTTAATGTCAATCTCCAGATATTTTCCACCGCTAACAGGCTCCACATACAGATCCTTCACCCCTTCAATATTCTTCAGCATAGTATGAACATCTTCAGAGATATGGCTGATCTGTTTCAAATCCTGCCCATAAACCTTAACACCAACATCGGTACGGATACCAGTTGAAAGCATATTGATACGGTTGATGATGGGTTGTGTCCAGCCGTTTACCACACCAGGAATCTGAAGTTTGGCATCTAACTCATCAATGATGTCTTTTTTACTGATTCCAGGCCTCCACTCGCTTTTTGGTTTCAGCGAAATGATCGTTTCAATCATACTAATTGGCGAATTATCAGTTGCTGTACTTGCCCGGCCTGCTTTGCCCAAAACATGGTCGACCTCCGGTACTGATTTGATGATTTTATCCTGAACCTGCAGAATTCGCTTGATCTCTGAATTGGAAACATCAGGCAATGTAACCGGCATAAATAAAATCGATTGCTCATCCAGAGGCGGCATAAACTCTCGTCCAAGGCTCATCATCATAGGAACAGAGATCAGTAAGGCCAGAATATTAACTCCAATTGTAGTTTTTCTGTTTCTGATACAGGCCCGGATCACCGGAAGATAAACCTTCTCCAAACCCCGGTTGACCGGGTTCTCATGCTCCTGACGAAAACGCCCTTTCATGAAAAATGAAATAATTACAGGAGCTAGTGTTAGTACCAGTACCGCATCGATTATCAGAATAAAGGTTTTAGTAAAGGCTAGCGGATGGAATAATTTTCCTTCCTGCCCGGTCAGTAAAAATACCGGCAGAAAAGAGGTGATAATAATTATTGTTGAATAAAATACACCTCTTGATACCTGCTGACAGGCTTTTTCAATGATACTTAGTCTTTCCAAATCAGAAAGTTTAACGTAATCATCATTCTTTTTTAGTTTCGCTTTATTCCACATCTGCATTTCCTCCTTTTCTTTGTTCATTTAACTCTGCCTGCCTGACTGCAAGGTTTTTGTAAGAATTTTCTGCCATGATGATTCCGTTATCGACAATCACACCAATCGCCAGCGCGATACCGGTTAATGACATGATGTTAGATGAAATATCAAATGCATTCAGCAAAATGAAACTGGCAGCAATGGTGATTGGGATCTGAATGATAATACTGACTGCACTTCTCCAGTGAAACAGAAAAATGATTACGATCAGCGATACCACGATCATCTCCTCGATCAGAGTAGTTTTAATGGAAGATATTGATTCTGCAATCAATTTACCCCGGTCATAAACAATATTGAACTTCATCCCCTGGGGTAAACCTTTTGCTACTTCAATCATTTTCGCTTTCACTTTGCGGATCACTTCATCGGCATTCTCACCATAACGTAATACCACAATCCCTCCAACTGCTTCACCTTCACCATTATAATCGAAGATGCCGAGACGGCTTTCTCCGGCCATCTGAACGGTTCCGATATCCCTGATCTTGACAGGAATAGAGTTTTGAGTGCGTACCGCCAGATTTTCGATCTCTTCAATAGACTTAAGGTAACCACTGGTTTTAATAATATAACCGATGCCACTCATCTCAAACTTCCTGCCTCCGGCCTCATTATTATTGCTCTTAACTGCCTGCATCACATCCTGAATGCTCAGCTTATAATAAGTCAGGCGATTGGGATCAATACTGATCTGGTACTGTTTCTGGAAACCTCCAAACGAAGCGATCTCACTTACCCCTGATACATTCTGAAGCGCAAATTTGATATACCAGTCCTGAACTGCCCGCTGTTCTCCAAGGTCCATACCCGGAGCTTCGAGGGTGTACCATAGTACATGACCGACTCCGGTACCATCTGGGCCAAGCGTCGGACTAACACCTTCGGGCAAAACATTGCCGATTGAATTGAGCCGCTCCAATACCCTGGAACGTGCCCAGTAGACATCTACATCATCTTCGAAAATGATATAGATAAAACTCATTCCAAACATGGAATTGGCACGTACATAGTTTACTTTGGGCAATCCCTGAAGATTGGTAACCAGCGGGTAAGTGATCTGATCTTCAATAATCTGCGGACTCCGACCCATCCATTCAGTGAATACAATGACCTGATTTTCCGAAAGGTCAGGTATTGCATCAATCTTACTCGTTTTGACCGAGTAGAGTCCCCATCCAAAAAATCCGGCCGCAAAAAGCAAGACAATGAAACGGTTCCTTAAAGAAAAGGAAATGATCTTTTCAACCATTGGGCTTAGTGCTTATGATCGTGACTACTGCTATCAGTCATCATGCTGTCCGACTCGAGATCTGAATCTTTAACCAGATCCATTTTGCAGATTGAACAAGTACCCGGCTTATCACTTTTTATTTCAGGGTGCATCGGACAGGTATATCCAACGCCTGCAGTTTGAGTGGATAATGAATCGGTTTCTACAGCCGCAGGCTTTTCTGAGCTATTGCAGGCAGCAGTGAATAAAAGAACCAGAATTGCGATTGAATAAATTAATTTTCTCATGACGATAATATTTATTGTTAATAATAAAATGAATAGATGCGATAATTCATCGAATGACTAATATTCTGATGAATCTATCAGAATAAAAAGCATGCGAAATCAGTCCGAAAGAAAATCAGACCAGAAGGAAATAAAAATCAGATACGGAAATTACAGTTTCGAATGAAAACAGAAGTTTTCAATGTTCGTGGAGGAGCATTATTCTCTGGGATCAGATCCGCAGAAGTGTCCGAAAAGATTTGGCTAAAGTCAGGATAAGAAACTGGAATTAAAGCAAAAACAACAGGCTGAAGCGTGCTTAACGAAGTTTTTTGAGATTCCTTAAGTTTATATTCCTGCTTCTGGTCTTTACAACAGTCCTCAGAAATGCCCTTTTTCATGCCGCAATTACTGCAATCGGCTGCTTTTTCTGACTTATCACCAGAAAGCCCCCATTCGATCAGCTCTCCCATGCAATAATGGAAATGCACAGTCGCCCCGGATGAAACACTCAGGTAGAAGATAGCTAAAACGGTGATTAAAAGCCTTTTCATGTAATTGATTACAAAGATTGGCATAAAATTTTGATATATTTTATATAATTTTTTGAAATGTTTATAGAATTTGGTTTTTGTCCCTACTGTCCCTAGAGTCGGCGCAATTAGAATCGTAAGCTGAACTACAATAAATCATAATTGAAGTACCAAAAATCTTATATTTAATTTGCTGTAATAAATGTTCAAAAATGAAAAATCTGATCTTATTCTCCATTGCTCTTTCAATTATCCTGATTAATCCAGCTTATGATGTTTCTGGTAAGTCAACTCAAACCAAAACTGTCTGGAAGGCAGGGGTGGCCAGAGTGAAAATCACCCCAGAAGAACACATGTGGATGGCGGGATATGCGTTTCGGAATAAGCCATCTGAGGGAAAATTGACAGACCTGTGGGCAAAAGCATTGCTTCTGGAAGATGCAAGTGGGAAACGGGCGGTCATGATCTCTCTCGATCTGGTTGCTATCCGAAAAGTAATCTCTGAACCCGTAAGAGACCGCATCGAAAAACAATTCGGATTAACGAGATCCCAGATTCTGATCAATGCTTCACACACTCATACCGGACCGGAGACTCAATCTGCCCCGCATATCTTCACCCTGGAGAAAAAGGAATTAGACAAGATCGACCGATATGCAAAAAAGCTGGAAGATCAGCTGGTTAATTTAGTCGGCGAGGCCTTGAAAAACCTGCAACCAGCAACACTTTACTCCGAGAATGGGGTCAGCCGCTTTCAGGTAAACAGAAGAAATAACAATGAAAACAATCTGGCTTTTCAAACCAAATTAAAAGGGCCGAATGACTTTGCTGTACCTGTTATTAAGGTAGTCAATGCAAAGGGGAATATAATGGCCATTGCCTTCGGCTATGCCTGCCATAATACAGTTCTTGGGACCTATGAATGGTCGGGAGATTATGCTGGTTTTGCGCAGATCGAACTCGAAAAAAGGTATCCCGGAGCAATGGCATTATTCTTTCAGGGAGCAGGGGCGGATCAGAACCCGCTACCGAGAAGGACAGTGGCTTTGGCAATGCAATATGGTGAAACACTGGCAGCCTCCGTCGACCGGGTTTTAAAAGAAGAAATGAAGCCCCTTTCAGCTGAACTGATACTTTCTTATTCGGAGATTGACCTTAAGTTTGAGAAGGCTAGTCCGACAAAAGAGGAACTCAAAGGATTAATGAGTGATACCTCAAAAACACCCGATTATCTGAAAGCCAGTGCAAAAGTGCTACTTTCGAAGCTTGAAAAAGGGGAAAAACTAATGACATCCTATCCCTATCCTCTGCAGGTTTGGAAGCTTGGGGAACAGCCTCTTATTACAATGGGTGGTGAGGTACTGGTAGGGTACGCCAATGAACTTAAGAAGATTTACGGACAGAATATATTTGTTTTTGGGTACAGTAATGATGTGATGGCTTACATTCCAACCAGAACCGTATGGAAAGAAGGTGGATACGAAGCAAGCCGATCGCCCATATTTACTACACCATGGGCTTCGGATATCGAGGATGTGATTATCAGGGAAGTGAGAAGACTGGCAGAGCAGACCGGGGTTAAGACTACGGGAAAGCAAGACTCAAGAATATACCAAGGCACCATCCAATAAACTCCGTCAGTCTTTTTTGGAATGTGACTTATGAAATCGAATTTCCGCTCGTTCAGGTGACTTCGTAAGTCCGAGAAATACAGACCCGATACCTATCGGGTTACGAATTTACTTAGGCACCATGCAGGATAAATTCGTCAGTCGCATCTTGATTAATTCGCTGGTATCCGCTTTGGCGTTAGTATAACTGTAATGATACCAACAATTGCTAAAACGATCAGAACAGAGAAGCCATTGGCATAGCTTCCACTGATATCCCTGATCCATCCTACCATCCAGGGCATAATGGCTTCGGCAAGACCATCACCGGTTAAGACAATACCCATCACCCTACCCATAACTTTAACTCCAAACAGCTCAGCGG
>CAZGWG010000043.1:19138-22728 GCA_964529165.1 uncultured Sphingobacterium sp. | reverse complement strand
AATAGATCGTTCAAATATCAACCAGATAGCTATCGGATCTCCTCATATCCCAGTACCCCACTTTCTGTTCCATTTCTAAAATTCCACCAGATTGCTCTAAAGAACTGCCTGGCATGAGCTTTTTCTCCTCTTAATACATATCCAATAACATTCCTAGGTATTACAAATAATGAAAAGTGAAAGTAAAATATAATTCTGGAAAACCAGGAAGCATTTCTTCGGATAAAAAGTATCCTATTTCTGCACATGAAATATTCTTTCAGCTGGCTCTTTTTTCCGACAGACATGGATTCTTTATGGTAGATACGTGCTTTGGGTTCAATCCAGATTTCGAATCCGGCTTTTCTGATTTTCTCGCACCAATCCATTTCTTCGTAGTAGAGGAAAAATAGTTCGGGCATTAGTCCGGCTTTATCTATTGCCTCTTTCCGGATCATCATTGCTGCCCCATGAACAAATCCCGTAGGACCTGTAGTATCGTCATATTGCCCTAAATCCTTCTCCATTTGTCCGATGCAACGATTTCGTCCGGTATTCATATTCATTCTTGTAAATCCGGCGTATTGAATAATATCCGGCTTGTCGAAATACAGTATCTTCGGACTAATAGCCCCAATCGTTGGATTAGAATCCAAAATCCTTACCAGGCTTTCGATAAGTCCTTCACTAAATTCAGTATCATTATTTACAAGAAAGAGGTACTCTCCGTTTGACTCTCGTATACCCAGATTATTCCCTCCTGCAAAGCCCAGATTTTTTTCTGATCGGATAAAACGAACATGAGGATAGGAAGATTGCCAGGAAAACAGATGGTTCTCGTTGCTGCCATTGTCAATCACAAAGACCTCAATAGAAGGGTAAGTGTTACATGCCTCAACAGAATTTAAAAACAGCTCAGTAAGCTGAGGCTGGTTGAAGTTGACGGTGATGATGGAAACCTTTTTCAATGCAATTGATAATTGCGGTTTAAATTAATAAAAAAAATGAGCAGTGAGCAATGAGCAATTCAAATTTGAGTTGAATTCAACTTATGCGTATTTCCATGTTTCAAGTCTATTCCCCATTGTCCATTCCCTACCCGATAGCTATCGGGTTCCCAAGCCCTTAACTTTATTCCCAACACATAATCCCAATATTGCCTGGAACGATAATTGTTTATTCAATAAGAAAACTGAAGTGAACCTTTTTATTTTTACAACTTGGAAAATCAAAACAATAGCGAAGAATTTTCAAAATCGACCCATAGCAAAAAAATAGAATACGCGCAAATCCATGGCAAGATGGATGAGTTGGTCGGGATGCTTTCTAAAACCGAAGCTGATAATACATTATTGCAGGAACTGCAGGTAAAGTTCAATGCAGCACTTCGTTCTGCGGCCGATTCAACCGCTTTAGAGCCTTACAAAAGACTTAAGAATAATATTATAAGTGATGAAGCAGATTCGGAATTAGGGCAGCTTTTATTTATGAATAACCTGGATAAACCTGCTCAGAAGAGGTTAGCAAGCTGGCAAATTATAGGTGTAGTGCTGAGGGTAATTATTGCCTTGCTTTTAGTCCTCTTAGGCTTTGGGATGATCATCATGCCGGCGCCTCCTTATTTTGAGATGTTTACCCTGTTTTACCTCAGTCCTAATGATGGTGTTACTATCATGGATGTGATTTCACTGATCGTTGCTTTTATTGGTATTTATCTTTTGGTAAGTACTTTATCAAGAAGAAAGCCTAAACGATAGAGTATTGCTTAGTGATTTATAATGGGTAATTGTGTGGAAAAAAATCCCCGAAACGTGGAAAATTCTCATGCCTGCTGATAGGGTAATCTATCCTGTTTTTAGCTTTTATATAGAAAGATACAATTAATCCCAGTAATTACAGATAGTTTACCGCTTTTTTTGAGGGTTTATAAAAACTGGGGCTGATTGGTTCAATCTTTGAATCTAAAGAGGTGAAAAATTGAATTTAAGATATAGTTGATGCTCCTGATCTGGCAGAAACAGACTCTTAAATATTAAAATAAGATAAATGATTAAAAATTTTACCCCTAATCTGCTTAAGATCTGGATACTGTCTGCGGTTCTGGTTATATCTTTGTTTTATAGTGAAATAGTTAAGGCTCAGTTTCCATACGGTAGTAGTTTTAAGAACTCAACAGCACCGGGGATGGTGTTTGGCGGATTTGTGGGAACGGGTGTCAACGAGATACCGAGTCCTGCTTTTTTAACGGCTGACCAGGTGTCTGTAACCGCTTATGGCTCACTTGGACTAGGAGTAGGCCCGGATGTGCTATTTGATCTTAACTCGAGACTAACAGTAGCTGATTCTGAAGGAGAGGGTTATCTTCGTTTGACCAGGGCTGTGCCAGATGCACGGGGTTATGCGCGGAGTACCCGTTCATTCACTTCTGATAATGGACTTAACGTAACATTCGAGTATTTTACTTACGGGGGGAGGAATGGCGCTGATGGTATCAGCTTTATGTTGTTTGATGCTACTGCGGATCCGGTTACTATTGGCGGGTTCGGCGGGTCATTGGGATATGCTCAGCGAGTAGGGGGCGGGTTTGATCAGGCCGGACTTACTAAGGCGTACTTAGGGATTGGTATCGATGAATTTGGAAACATTAGTACAACGAGTCAGGGCCGGCAGGGTGGGCCCGGCTCACGCCAAAATTCTATCACCCTGCGGGGTGACGGAGATGGCAACCAACCTGACCATCCTAAGGGAGGTAGTAATAATAACTATTTATTTTTTTATAATCAGCAGACAACAGATGTAGCTACAATGGGAGATCCTTTGTTCCCATTACGGAATGGTACCTTTTATATTGCGGGAGGTGTAGCTCCAAGAGGTGCTCCCGGAGGTTCTCTTGATGATACAAAAGACGGTTACCGGAAGATCAATATCGTGTTAGTTCCTAACGGACAGGCACCTCCCTTAAAGGGGCATCGTGTTACCATCGAGATTACTGAAAATACCGATGGAATACTTAGAACCCACCGTGTGGTAGATGATGAGGAATATATACCACAGGATCCGGATGGTCCCCCTGATGAACTGGCTTATGCGTTTGCGGCTTCAACCGGTACAAGTACAAATGTGCATGAGATCCGGGCGATCACGGCCTATGCCACAGCAGAATTGCCTCCCGTACTTAAGGATACTGCAATTACAAGAAGGGTTAATAACAATATTAATTTTACTCAATCTGACTTTTATCTCAGTGATATCGACAGTTATGATCTGTCAAGATTCGCGGATCCTAATGCGGATCCGTTGGTGGAAATTAAGATCACGAAACTACCGGATTTTGGAGATTTGGAACTGATTGCGGGTGCAAGTGTTCCCGGCATTGTTACTCCAAACCAGGTGATAACCCTTGCAGATCTTGATTTTTTAGTTTACAAACCCGATCTGAATTACGAAGGGCCTGATACATTTGAATGGAACGGAAGTGATGGAACAGGAAGTGGGATTAATCTGGATGGGTATGCTGATGAGGACGCTGTAGTGACTATCAATATGCTTCCTAATAATGCCCCTGCGGGTACGGATAAGACCATTCCGATCGATGAGGATGGATCCCATAC
>CAZGWG010000043.1:18272-19038 GCA_964529165.1 uncultured Sphingobacterium sp. | reverse complement strand
GATCAGAGCCCGAATACGATTACGTTTAATGTGACCTCATTGAATGATGCCCCTGCGGGTACGGATAAGACCATTCCGATCGATGAGGATGGATCCCATACGTTTACTGCGGCGGATTTCGGTTTTACGGATCCGAATGATGACCCTGCGGATGGGTTCAAGGAGGTGATCATCACGACTGTTCCCGGGGCCGGCACACTAGAGCTTGACGGTGTTGCAGTTATAGACGGACAGGTTATAGCTGTTTTAGATATTCCGAACCTGGTGTTTACCCCAGCGGCCAATGCCAATGGAGCAGGATATGCGACCCTTACGTTCCAGGTGGTGGATGACGGAGCTACCGGAGGAGGTAATGAGAATACGGATCAGAGCCCGAATACGATTACGTTTAATGTGACCTCATTGAATGATGCCCCTGTTGCAGTTGCAGATGCGTTCACTGTTATTAAGGGCGGAACCGCTACGATCTTAACAGGCGGAAGCAATAGTGTTTTGGACAATGATACGGATCCTGAGAACGATCCGCTGACGGCTGTCCTGGTTGGTGATGTGAGCAACGGTACGCTTACGCTGAACCCTGACGGTACCTTCAGCTATACCCATGATGGCGGAACATCGACTTCCGACAGCTTTACTTATAAGGCAAATGATGGTACGGAGGATGGCAATACGGTAACCGTGACAATTACGATCAATGCGGTTAATGATGTTCCAGTTATAGCAGATATACCTAAAGCAGGTATTAAAGATACCCCGGTTAGCTTTA
>CAZGWG010000043.1:9050-18172 GCA_964529165.1 uncultured Sphingobacterium sp. | reverse complement strand
TAATAACGGAGCCTCAACATCCGATAGTTTTACCTATAAAGTAAATGATGGCATAGTTGATGGGAATACCGTTACAGTAAGTATTACAATAAACGCTTCAAATACTCCACCAGTTATAGCAGATATACCTAAAGCAGGTATTAAAGATACCCCGGTTAGCTTTACTGCGGGTGATTTCACCAGCAAGTTTACCGATACGGATGGAGATGCATTGACTAAAGTACGGATCGTCACTTTACCACCTAGCGGTACATTAAGACTAAATGGTGTAGCAATTACCATTGGTCAGGAGATCCCTGCCGCAGACCTTGGGAAAATAACGTTTGTTCCTGTAAGCGGGTTTACCGGCGGACCGATTTCATTTAAGTGGAATGGTTCAGATGGTACAGATTATGCAGTAACGGCTAAGGATGTTAATATCATGATATCAGCTACTAATTCTCCACCGCTTGCTGTGGCTGATACTTATAGTACAATTAAAGGGGGAACATTAACAGTTTCGGCGCCTGGTGTCCTGAGCAATGATTCAGATCCTGATGCTAATCCAATTACATCTGTTAAGGTTACTGATCCGGCAAATGGTACATTGACTCTGAACCCAAATGGGTCTTTTACCTATATCCATAATAACGGAGCCTCAACATCCGATAGTTTTACCTATAAAGTAAATGATGGCATAATTGATGGTAATACCGTTACGGTAAGCATCACAATAAATGCTTCCAATACACCGCCTATTATCGTTGACGTACCAAAAACTGGTATTATTGATCAGCCGGTTAGCTTTACTGCGGGTGATTTCACCAGTAAGTTTACCGATACGGACGGAGACGCATTGACTAAAGTACGGATCGTCACTTTACCATCTAGCGGTACGTTAAGACTAAATGGTGTAGCAATCACAGTTGGTCAGGAGATCCCTCTGGCAGATCTTTCAAAGATTACCTTTGTACCTCCTGCAGGGTTCACCGGTGGCCCGATAAGCTTCCTGTGGAACGGTTCGGATGGTACAGATTATGCAGCATTGCCTAAAAACGTCAATATCACTATCGACCCAACTTCGATCTCTATTAACGTAACCGAGGTATGTATAGGTGATGTGCCATGGGTTCAATACGTAATTACAGGTCAGGGTTTTATACCGGCTGCAAATAGTGCGACAATCCAATGGAAAAAGATGGATGGTACGGTAGTCAGGGAATTGACCAATCAGCCACTTACCGGACAATTATTGTGGCCGGGGGCAGCCGTTGATGTTAATGGTACTCCTACAGCATGGCCAGGGTGGAATTTTACAGGCGGACAATGGGTTCAGATTTCAGATGGACTTCGTCCTCAAATGCGCCTTCACATCAGTATAAACCCTCAAACAGAAGTGATAGTTAACTATCCACCTGCAACGCCGTTCTGTTCTGCAAATCCGAACAGACCGCCGGTAATAACTAATATTACCAAAAGCAGTACCGGGTTTTTACCAATACCATTTACTGTTAATGATTTTACAACTAAATATACAGATCCTGATGGTGATCCATTAGTTAAAGTCAGAATACAAACATTGCCGCCGAATGGTGTTCTTAAGGTGAATGGTGTTCCGGTTATAGTAAATCAGGAAATTCCTGTTGCCGACCTTAGTGGATTGACATTTGAGCCTGCCCTGAATTGGAGTGGAACAACAAATTTCACATGGAATGGTTCTGATGGGGATTTATACGCTGTAAATCCGGCGAATACAGCACTTTCAGTAGTTTTACCAAGTGATCCAAATGCCAAGATAGGATTGGCCAAGAATCTGGCTTCTGTTACTCCGGCTTTGAATGGGACTTATGATGTAAAGTTTGTGTTTACAGCAGTGAATTTCGGACCGAATGGTTTAGATAACATCAGTATAAAAGACAATCTGGCGCTTGCATTTGGGGGGACAGAGGTGACAGTTAAAAGTGTAACTGCTTTTGGAAATCTGAAAGCCAATGCTGCTTTCAATGGGTCATCCAATACGGAACTTTTACTTCCAAGCAGTCGTCTGACCGCCGGAGAGGAAGCAAAAGTAGAACTATTGATCAATGTCAGGCTGTTAGTAACTTCCGGAGTGTTTCAAAATACAGCTACTGCCGAAGGCATATCATCTTTAACCGGATTTAAGGTGACCGATGTTTCAACCAATGGACTAAGGCCCGACCCTAATTCGACTGGTGATGTGAGTCCGTCGGAGGCTACACCGATTAAACTTGATCCAATGCCTACCTATGTTCCCGCCGGTTTCTCTCCGAACGGGGATGGTATGAATGATAAATTTGTCGTGCAAAATGCAAATGGCAAGCATGTATCTCTTGAAATGTATAACAGATGGGGTAACCGTGTTTATAAATCGGATGATTATAAAAATGACTGGGGCGGAGAGGTAACTGAAGGGTTTTTCCTTGGCAGAGACATTCCTGATGGCACCTATTATTACATTATAATAATTGATAGAAAGGATAAATACGCGGGCTTTATTACTGTGAACAGGTAATTAAATGAGAATATTAACGGTAATGATGCACAAAAGATTAAAAGGATTAATAGTTATTGTAGTTTTGTTATTACAATTTGGTGAAACCTTTGCACAACAAAATGCATTGTTTTCACAGTATATGTTCAACACCCTTGCATTCAATCCTGCTTATGCGGGAAGCAGGAATGTGGCAGCAGCTACTGCACTCTACAGAAATCAATGGGTAGGTATTGAGGGTGCTCCTCAAACCGGAACATTTACTATGGATGCTCCTTTTGCAAATGAACGTTTGGGATTGGGAATACAATTAATGAGTGATAAAGTTGGAATTACAAAGACAACAGGAGTAGTGTTAAGCGGGGCTTATCGTATACCGATTAATGAGGGTAGTCTTTCTTTCGGTTTGCAGGGAAGTATGAATAATTATCATGCCGGTTTTTCAAGCGTTGATCTCGATCCTTCGGGCCCGGTTCCCGATATGGCATTTACAGCCGATGTCAATAAAACCCTGTATAATTTTGGTTCAGGAGCATATTATAGAAACAGTCGCTTTTACGCAGGACTTTCTGTTCAGGATTTTGTCAGAAACAGGTTGAATAATGATTCCATAGGAATAGGAGATGTTACGGCGAGACAATCGGCACATGCTTACCTCGCTACAGGTTATGTTTTCCCATTGGGTTTTGATTTTAATCTGAAAACTTCTGTATTGGTTAAAGGTGTTAAAGGAGCTCCCGTACAGGGTGATTTAAATGCTACCTTATGGATAAAGGAAGTACTTGCAATTGGTGCTGAATATCGTACCAGTGCAGATATATCTGCAATGATGGAAATAAAGGTTAGTCCTAGAGTAAGTGTAGGCTATGCCTTTGATAAGAGTATTACGAGTTTAAGGACCTATAATTCGGGAAGTCACGAATTTATGTTGAGGTATGAGTTTTCATTTGACCGCGACAAAGTTTTATCACCCAGATATTTTTAATAAAGAGGATTTAAGATATGCGATTGAGGAAGTCATTAACGATTATTTACTTATCAGTTCTGCTGTTCATTGCAACACCATTTGGATATGCACAGCAGGTTGATAATAACCCTTTGTTAAGAAAGGCCATAATTGAATATCAATCTCTTCGCTTTGCTGATGCTATAAAAGAGCTGAAAAAGGTTCTGGATAAAGATCCCGAAAATATTTCTGCACAGGAAATGATGGCAGGAAGTAATCGGAATATTAAAGACTATGATGAAGCAGTTTATTGGTATGGAGAGCTTTGTAAACTTAAAAATATTAAACCTGAATGGGCTTTGTACTATGCAGAAGCTTTGGCAAATAAGGAAAAGTATGAAGAATCAGAGCAGTGGTACCGTAAATTTTTAAGCATGAAACCCAGCGATCGCCGTGCTGATGCATTTTCTAAAGCGAATTTGAATGCTTTTTCCAGAAATGCAGGCGAATACAAGGTAACTTATTCCAGTATTAATACGGATGCTTCAGAATATTCTCCAATGTACTATAAGGATGGACTACTCTTTGTAAGTAACCGTTCTCAGAAGACCAGATATATTTTTCAATGGGATCGCACTTCCTATTCAGATTTGTATATAATTGATAACCTGGAAGACATTACAGAATCTGATCCGGACAGTGCAGGTAAATCTGGTAAAGAGTCTAAACCCTCGAAGTATACTGTCTCCAGTTCTGATACAGAGCGCTCTTTATTGTCTTTATTTGCATCGTCAAAACCAGATACCAAAGCCCAGGGCTCTGAGCCTTATTTGCTTAGAGGAAAAGTTAAAAGTAGCTTTCACGAAGGACCATCAGTTCTTTTGCCTGAAGGGAGTCTGCTGTTTACAAGAAATAATTATGTCGGAGGAAAGGTATCTAAAAGCAATAACGGGGTTAACAAATTAAAGCTTTATACTGCATCCGGACCAGGATGGAATAAAATCACACCTTTCCCATATAATAATAACGAATACTCAACCGGTCACCCAACGATTTCTCAGGATGGTAAAATACTGATTTTTGCCTCAGATATGCCAAGAGGGTTTGGAGGTACTGACCTTTATTATTGTGTCCGCACCGGAGATGGGAAAAAATGGGGCAGGCCAACAAATTTAGGTCCGAAGATCAATACTGAAGGTAATGAGCAGTTCCCTTTTCTTCACAAGGACGGCAAGCTTTACTTTTCTTCAACTGGTCACCCGGGCTTGGGCGGACTGGATATTTTTGAAGTAGTATTGAAAGATCTTAAAGCGGTAGGAAACCCTAGAAATATGGGAACTGATATTAATTCTTCCTCGGATGATTTTGGCTTTATCATCGATGGACCAGGTAAAAATGGATTCTTTAGTTCAAACAGAAGAGGGAATGACGATATCTATCAATTTACTCACCTGGCTTATACAGTTGTTCTGAAAGGTAAGGTTATCGATGCCGGTACAAATACCCCACTACCTGGTACTCGTGTGATCTTACGGAAGAATGGTATGACCGATACACTTATCGCCAACAGCAATGGTGAATTCACTAAAGAACTTTCTAAAGAAACAGATTATGAATTGAGTGGTAGCCGTATTTCTTATGTAAGCCGTCAAAGTTTCCTTAGTACAGTGGGTATCACTACTGACTCTACTATTAATGTCGTTCTGAAACTGAACAGGGCTGAGAATATGCAGCAATGGGTTGCTGATAATTGTGAGACATTGAAAAGAACATTCAAACTGGATAACATTTATTATGACCTGGATCAGGCTGATATTCGTCCGGATGCAATGCCAACATTGGATAAGATCGCTCTGATTATGCAAAAGAATCCGGAAATCAGCATTATTTCTGCCAGTCATACCGACAGCAGAGCAACTGATAATTATAACAGACAATTGTCACTGAGAAGGGGAGAAGCAGCGCGTTCTTATTTGATTTCAAAAGGGATAGACGGAAGGCGAATCGAAGTGAAATACTATGGCAAAAGCAGGTTAGTGAACTCATGTGTAGAAGGTGTAAACTGTCCGGAGAGTGATCAGCAGATGAACAGAAGGACAGAGTTTGAAGTCATTTTGAATGATGTAAATATAACTCAGTTGAATTGTAAGGAGTGAGGTGGAAAATAGGAAATAGGAAATGGGAAATAGGAAATAGGAAATAGGAAATGGGAAATAGGAAATAGGAAATAGGAAATGGGGTGTGAAATTGCTCATGACTGATTGCTCAAAGCTCATAGCTCAAAACAAATAAAATCTTGATAACGCAGATAAATTAAAATATATGAAAAAACTTCTGAACCTGATAATTCTGGCCGCATTGGTTGGATTATCATCTTGCGAAAAGAAGAACACTATTGTAGAGGGTACTGTGACTAATATGAGTGATCTTAAGATACCTGTGGGTTTTACCTGGGAGAATTCAAAGGATATTTATTTTGATATTACGATAACTGATTCCAGGTTTAATGATGCTTTGCATGTAGTATCAATATATGATGCCGATCCTGCTTTAAATGGTAAACTCCTTTCAAAAGGTTCTGCTTCTTTAAAAGTACCATTTTCAACCAAGGTTTATTTGCCAAATACAGTCAAGGAGGTTTTTATTGTCAAAACAGCACCTGACAATACAAGCAGTATGCAAAAAGTGCCAATTACCGGACTTAAATTAAGTGTACAGTTAAGTGCTACGCTGAAGAATAATGTAAATAAACTTGCTGGTATAAATACTATAGGAGGTATTGATGATAGTCCTGCTTGTACTACAGGATGTACACAAACTATTACCACATCAAATACCAATATCAATGTAAACAATGGGGATCTGATTTGTATTACCGGAAGCAATATTACAGTAGGGTTTAATGGAAATGGGGGAACAGTAAGGATTTGCGGTACAAATGTGACTGTTCAGAATGCTTCTTTGAATAATAACGCTCTATTAATTATTACTAAAACGGGTTCAGCAACTTTTAGTAATCTTAATCTGAATGGTTCAAGTAGTACATTTATCAATTACGGAACTGCAGCAGTGAACGGCTCTTTCTCTGTGGGAGGTACATTTACAAATGAAAACTCATTTAGCACTACCGGTGATTTCAATCTTAACTCTAATTCAAATTTCCTGAATAATGGGATTATAAGTATTGGTGGCACAATGAATGTAAATACAAATAATATCACTACAAATAATGGGTCAATTACCACAAATCAAAGCTTTCAGTTAAACAGTAGCAGCCAGTTTGTTAATAATTGCTTATTATGGGTTAAAGCTGATTATAATCATAATAGTGATGCAGTATTAAGAAATTACAGTCTGGTAAAAGTAAATAATACCACAACTATTAATGGCACTGGCGAGCTTGCTCTTTATAATGGGGCTATGATCAGAACAACTAATATGACGATCAATAACAAGATAAAGGGTTATGGCACAACGTCTTTAGTAAAGGTTTCCGGGAATACTACGATCAATAGTGGAAAGATAGAAAATTCCATTCAGTATTGTGACCTGAATGGGATTGAAACTAATAATAATGCACAATTTACTGGCGGAGCAATTCAGGCATGCAGTTTATATGTTCCTGTAACAAACTGTAATACCGAAGGAAATGGTACAGCTCCTCCTGCCGATTCTGATGGAGATGGAGTGATGGATGCACAGGATGAATATCCTAATGATCCAAACAAAGCTTATAATAACTATTATCCCTCATCTTCTCCGAGTTCAGGAGCAACAGTAGCCTTTGAAGATCAATGGCCGGTTAAAGGAGATTATGATTTAAATGATGTGGTTGTATCTTATCGTTATAAAATCGTAACCAATGCTCAGAATAAGGTTGTTCAGGTAAATGGTGATTATACTCTTCATGCAACGGGTTCTGGTTACTCAACAGGTTTTGCTGTAGAATTTCCAACTCTTCGTTCAAGTGTAAGTGGTGTTACCGGCGGGACTTTAGAAGCAGGACAAACTAAAGCGGTAATTAAGATTTTTGAAGATATCAGGGATGAAATGCAGGAGTGGAATACTCTTCCAGGGAAGCCTGTTTCTCCATTGAAAAGTTATTCGGTGAGTTTTAATGTGAGTAACGGACCTGCCCTAAATACCTTTGGACTGGGGTCTTATAATCCATTTATATGGAATGGGGGACTGGGGAATGGACGTAATCATGAGATTCATCTACCGGGTAAAACTCCTACCACTTTGGGTACCACTGCTATTTTTGGAACCGGTGATGATAATTCAAGCGTTGCAGCAGCAAGATATTATGTGACCAATACCGGTTTACCATGGGCTATTGATATCCCGATTAAACCTTTTAATTATCCTGTAGAATATATGAATATTACTGGTGGATATCTTAAATTCCAGGGATGGGCAGAGTCAGGAGGTACGCAGTTTGCAGATTGGTATTCTAATACTCAATCGGGGTATAGAAATTCGGAAAATCTTTTTCTTCCTTAAGTTCGGGGATTAGTATTGAGCTTTAGGGTTGAAGATTGGGAATAGGGACTCGATAGCTATCGGGTAGGGAATAGTAAATAGGAAATAGGGATCAGATAGCTATCGGGTAGGGAATAGGATGGTATAGGAGTAATTTGAATTAAAATTTCTAATGTCAATTTTTTATTGAGCTTTGCTTAAAACTCAGTGTTCATAGCCTCTGACATAAATTAATGATTGCTTTAGGCTTAATGACACTAGTTTAATTGTACAGAATAGTGGAGGATTTTGTTCATCAGGACTCCATTTTATAACCCGAACCTATGAAATTCTTCAAATCCTGGCGGTTTAAATGGACTGTTAACCAGATATCTACCCTGTCAAATTATAAAAAGCATCAACAGGTTCTTGTTGCATCCTGGAAGTATTGGCTGGTTTTGGTTTTAAAATTCTTTCCGGGGATTTATAATCACCCAATCAGATTAAAACTAAGAGAAGGAGGGAGTTTTTGTGTAGTGGATTTTATGTCCCTCTATATATATAATGAAATTTTTGTTGAAAAGTCTTATGACTATCCTGACCTGGGTATTGTTGATCCTTTGATTATAGATATTGGTGCTAATACCGGACTTTTTACTCTTAGAATGAAGCAACTTTATCCTGAAGCAACTCTGTTATGCTATGAACCATTTCCGTCAAATTTTGATCAACTTTCTCAAAATATCAAACAAAGCGGGTTGAAAAATGTAAACCTAATAAATAAGGGTGCCGGAGGAAAGTCAAGATCAGAGAAGCTTTTTATTAATAAGCAAAATATCGGGGGACATAGTTTATTCGAATTGGAAGCCAGAAGTGATGAGTTTATTACTATCGATATTCAAAGTATTGGTGAATTAATCAGTAATCTTAGACAGAAACGTATTCATTTAATTAAAATGGATTGTGAAGGAGCCGAGTATGAAATAATCAAGGCACTTGATGTTGATTTAGTATCAGATGTTGAAGTTATTCTTTTTGAGTCTACAGAAAGTGTTTATGATCTCAGTGAATTACTTGATCATCTTCGCGCTATTGGATTTAGTATCGAGTTTAAAGAGAATAGTTGCAATTATATTGCCCGGAATCTAAAATTCTTCACTCTTTGACTTGAAATCACCTGGGCGATAAGAAAGTAGATTTCGTCAGTCACTAACCGTGATGTGA
>CAZGWG010000043.1:0-8950 GCA_964529165.1 uncultured Sphingobacterium sp. | reverse complement strand
GAAATCACCTGGGCGATAAGAAAGTAGATTTCGTCAGTCACTAACCGTGATGTGACTGACGAACTTATCGTGTATGATGCCTATTAAGTTCGTAACCCGATAGCTATCGGGTCTGAAATACCCCGACTTGAAATCACTTGGGTGAGCGGGAAGTTGATTTTGTCACATGACAGCTATCGGGTCTAAACAAACGACCTTAATCAGGATTTTTCAGGTATTTCCTGAAGAATTCGGGATAGAACTCCCATGCATAAATAATGGTGTTCTTAATACTCACATTCAATTCCTTCCTGAGGATACTTTGCCCAATGAAAAAGCCTATTATATGAGCGGCTAAAGTGGCATAGGCGGCACCAAGTACTCCAAGTCTGCTGATAAATATATAGTTTAGTCCGATATTGATTGAAGTAACCAACACCACCACAAAAAAGGTCAACCGGGTTTTACCAATAGAGTCCAGTATATTGCCAAATTGCCTGCCATAAGGAGTAAAAAGGCAATATAATAGCGTAATATGAAGTAATGGAATTGTATCCTTATAGTTTGTGCCGGCTATGAGTGTAACAATAAAATCAGAAAAGAGATATAAAAACAGAACTCCTGGGATCAGCAGCGCAATCAGAGTACCCACTGATTTTTCGTACAGATATTTTATCCCCTCTTTCCCTTCAGTGACCATACGTTTTGCACTTTGTGGAAATACAATTACTGCAACGGCATTGGTTGGTATATCCAACAGGTTTGTGATTCTGACCGCTACATTAAAAGCCCCTGCCTGTACAGGTGAAAGAATGGCTCCCAGCATCATCTGGTCAACTGTAACTGAGAGAATGGCACTCACAGAAGTCCCGAAGGCATATTTACCATAATTAAATAATTTCTTAATCCAGTCAGAATAGATTTTAAAGGAAATAAATAAATAGGGCCTGACCAGAAAAAATGCAATCAGAGCTCCGATAGTATTGGTTCCAATCTGCACATACACAAGATTTATGAGGCTGATATTAAAATTGAATGCATAACAAATAGCTACATAAGTAAAGAAGGCTGACTGCATAATAAAGGAACTCAGAAAAATACTTCTAAATTGAAGATTAGCCTGAAGTATACAGTTAAACTGGGTTAGTAAGCCCGAAATGACAAAAGTTATGCAGTAGATATTGAAGATTTTAATCAGTTCCGGAGCTTTCCATATTGCGGCAAGAATGTTCCCAAATCCAAGGATAAGTAGTATACATATCAGGCTTAGAATGCCGCTTATGGTGAATGATGCTGCTGTAATTTTATGATGTTCAGTTTTATCCTCTGCTGCAAGGAATCTGATTAAGGCATTTTGAATCAGCCCTCCTCTGATAGTCTCCAGGATTGTGGTAGTTACCATGAACAGTACCCAAACACCGTATTCATTCGGGCCAAGTATTCTAAGCAGTATATAGAAACTGCCTACGCTAAAGAAGACTCCCGAAAGATTCTGTAGCAGGGAAAAAAAGCCTGCTCTGATCCAGTAAAGATCTTTATTGAAGATCTTCATTTTTTGGGAAGCGGTTTTTCAATAGATAAGTACTTGTCAATATGCTTGAACAATTCATCATCAGTTTTTGCATGGTGTATTATGGCACCGGATAGCTTGGGATATAGTTTCTGATAACATTTAAAATGATGTTCAGGACCTTTTTTGGAAAGGATCAGGTTGATTCCACCAAAATAGCTGGCCAGGGTTGCTGTTCCTCCATGGGTTGATATGAAGTGACTGGCATTGGCATAAACCATCAGTTGCAGATGATTAAAGTTATTTGCCTTTGCCTTATTTTCTTTGTATAGATTCTCCATCAGTATTACATCCGGATGCTCTTGCTCCAGCCATTCATATTCTTGCAGGTCATATATAACACTGTCATCAACTATAATGTTTTGTGATCTGGGACGGTTATAGATGATTGTATACTGGTCTCTTAGCTTTTTGATGATTGAATCAAGTACCGGTATACTTAGAAAACTGACAGGAGCATCATCCCATTCCATATTATAACGATTAGCTATAATAAGGATAGGTTTCTCATAAACATAAACTAGATTCCGGTAGGTTTGCTTTAAAGGTACCTGTTCCCATTTTTGGATATCATAGTCCTGACTATACAGAATTCGGGGTATTTCAAAGTTGTAATTTCCTTCATTAGATCGTTCATCAAAAGCCTCTTCATGATTTTTTGAAAAAAAATAGAGTTCCTTAGAGTATTTTGATGACCGGGTTTTATCCAGTGTTCCATTTTTAAAATGCCAGTAAGCAAAGGGCAGTACAAATTGTAATTCTGGTGCAAACTCGCCATTAAACGAAATTTCCTTATATTTTTTTCTGAAAATAAAGTCTTTGAAAATATATTTTAGTTGAACTAACTGACAATAATAGGTGTCTTTATAAAACTGCTTTACCTCTCTGGTAATTCCAGGAAATTGAATTCTTACCCAAAGACTCAAGAACTTATTGATAACAGCTTTTGACACGTCAATAAAACTGTTACTGTTTTTTCTTAGTTTGGCTATGTCTGATTTAATAGCATAACCATGATGGACTCTAAGAAATCGGAGGTCATAATTATATTTAAACTGACGGTAAATATCCCTTAATAACTTAATTATCGGATTTTTACTAAGTGTTAAGGTATTCCGAACAGTAGTACTAGGTTCATGTTCAGGGTTTATCTGCTTAAACAAACTTTGGTAGTCATTGTAAAAAAGTCCTTTACCTCTTTGCTGAAGGAAAGATATACACTTACGATATTCTGAACGATCGACACTAACCTCCTCCTTATATGGACCAAATTTGTCGATAAAATTTGATCTTCTAAGATGCGGGTGGTCACTGTAATAGTATATCTTTTGGTAGTTTAGGGACCAGGGTTTGTAGATCATTTCAAAAAAGCCTTTCTCATAGGGCTTCACATGTGGATACTGGATATAGGAGTAAAAACGAATGATATCAATATCTTTTCGTTTTTCAATAATTTCCAGTGCATCCTTAAAATGTTCTCCAAAAGCTGCTAGAGGAATAAAATCTTCTTGTACATATAAAGTATAAGGCATGCTGACTGCCGCTTGTCCCTTATTGATATTGTTTCCCAGACCTTTATTTTCATCTGTACTTATCAGACGAAAATCATAGATATTCTGAAGTTGTTTAATACCATTGTAGTGTTCGGCATTGCTGCCGTCATCAGAAACAATGATTTCGGGGAAATTATACTTAAGTTCTTTACAGGTTCGCAGTAAACGCTCAAGTGAAGTGCTTCGGTTATAATGGGTAATGAGTAAACTGACGTCTTTAAAAAAGTAGTCTGAGGTCATAGTTTCTGAAGATCAGGACTTTCCTTCCAGGTTTTTATTTTCAGGTAATCTGGAATGCAAATTATAAAAAAAACGTCTAAGTTCTTTGAAGAAACGAATAATTAAGGCACCTGATATACTTCCGTCAAGCCGAAGAGTCCGGATTCCTGTCCAGGTTCTTGCCTTCTTTGCTTTTACCTGTTTAATCTTTCCATATTTCATCAGATCAAGACAAAGCTGTCCATCTTCTCCTCTTCGATTGATCTTGATAAAACCAACCTTTAGCCCATATTCCTTTAGATAGCCCATACTCATTCCATAGGCATTGAAATATGGCCGGTTAACATGCCTGAATTCTGCAATGATGTCTTTCATCAACTCAAATATGCTCAGTTTCCAGCGAGGGTAACCGGGCTCACTGATAAATGAATAGCGACCATAAACACATACTACGTCCGGTTGTGATAAAACACTGATCATTTCATCAAGCCAGCATTCAGGGTATAAACAGTCGGCATCACCCATTAAAATATACTTTCCCAAAGCATGCTCTTGTCCGAGTTGCCTTGCCGGACCACAACCCTGTACAATTTCAAATAGCGACTTTATATGTAATTTATCCAGAGTTTTTTGGGTTTGGTCAGTGGAATTATTATTAACAACAATAATTTCAAATGGAATAATCGTTTGCATTTTCGACAAACTGGCCAGGCATTTTAAAATATTAACCTCTTCATTCCATGCAGCTATTACTATACTTACTAATGGATTTTCACAGCGGATTCTGTCAAGTTCATGGTTCACAGAATCAAATACTTCATCGGGTATTTCACTGAAAGTAGAATAAGGATATTGAAACTGATTTAACCAGTCCGGATTCTTAAAAAAATTCATTATTTACATCCATTTAATAAGGAATTTATTGTTTAATTATCAAAACACCCCTTACATTGTCATGCCCTGAAGTCACAGGAATCAAATTCTTACATACGAATTTTCTAATGATTCAGTCTTTAGGTTAACCACTTATTATAAACAGCTACTCTTATTTCTCCATAAATTTTAGCTATAAATATAATTATAAGTGATGGGATTAATAAGCGATTATTTTTTTAAAATTTATGCTATTAAGGGTATCTGATCTGTAATTGTTCATTAAATGAGTACTATTCAATCAAAAAGGATTATTTTGCCGATAGGTTGATTTATCAGTCCCAGAAGCAATAGTATCAGTTATGCAAAGATTAAGGGTTTTTATTTTAGGTAATTATAGACCTGGAATGGCAGATGGGTTGGCTGAGTTTAATTTTCAGAATGTATCAGCCCTGAAAGATCGCCTTGATTTTCATTTTGTAGAATTCGATGAATCAGAAGAAGTTGACTTTTGCGATTCTTATAGGATTGATCAAATTCAGATCCATCGTTTTGGTTCTAAAGGCCTTGTTTTTCTGAAACTTTCACCTGCGTTTAAAAGATGGTTAAGTAAATTATCCGCTGAAAATTCAGTTTTTCACCTTAATCATATTTATAACCTTAATAATTATTTGGTTTCCAGGATTTTAGTTCGTTATAGAATTCCTTATTTGATAACACCACATGACTCCTATGTTTACTGCAAAACCTTCAGGTCAGCAAGACCTTTAATCAAAAGGATATATAGAGACATCTTTGTTCACTTCATTGATAAATATGTTTTGGATCATGCCTCTTATATTCATGCATTGACTAATCAATGTATCCCTTGTTTGAGGTTGCTTAGCTCCAGACCAATCAAGGTAGTTGGCAATCAGGTAAGTGATATGGACCTTAATCTTAACCTGAATACAATAGAGAATCGGATTTGTTTTATTGGACGATCAGATATTTACCAGAAAGGAATCGACAGGTTATTAACAGGCTATAGTATGTTCTTAAATTCGGAGAATGTTCCTGAGGGGATGAATCTGACAATTGTAGGTCCGGCTGATCCGGTATCTGATCAATTGAGGCATGAATTAAGCAGAAGACATAATCTTGCGACCGGACGACAGATTACTTTTGCTGGGAAGGTTGATGAAGCAGAACGAAACCAGATTTTAAGTACATCAAAGGCATATATACATCTTTCGAGATATGAGGGTTTTGGGTTGAGCGTAGTTCAGGCATTATCGGCATTTAAGCCTGTAATTGTTTCCAGACAGGTGCCGACTTCAGATGTAATAGATGCTTATAAAGCGGGTATTGTGGTTGATAATGCACAAGAAATCTCAAATGCAATTGCAGCTATTTTTACTCTGTCGAATGAAGAATATCTGCAAATGGCCGGAAATGCAAGACGTTGTTATGAAGAACAGTTTCATCCTGATGTAATCAGACCCCAATTAATTGATCTTTATAACCGAGCCGCTTCAGGCTCATTCCAACACTGATTTTATGAGGGATAAGCGATTTATGTCGCTTTATTTTTTTTGAAATTTATTAGTTTAACGTATCTTTATGATATAATAACACGATGAAATTAAGAAATCCCAGTTCGAGGTTTGACCTCTCCATAAAACCTACAGACAAAGTGCTTGAAGTTGGAGGAGGGCATAATCCCCATCCCCGTGCAAATGTAGTTGTTGATAAATTTGTAGACTCGAACTATCACCGTAGCGGAGATATCAAAGTGTTAACTCATCAGCAGTTTTTAAGTGCTGACGGGGAAGAGCTTCCTTTTGAGGATAAATCATTTAATTACGTGATATGTGCTCAGGTGCTGGAACATGTGAATGATCCGGTTCGCTTTGTAAGCGAGCAGGTAAGGGTTGCTTCAGGCGGTTATATGGAAACGCCTTCAATTATCGGCGAATTCTTAATCCCAAAAGAATCGCATCGATGGATACTCCAGGAGATCGACAACAAGATTGTAATGTATGATAAGGAGCAAATCGGATTTAGACCAATCATGGATTTTGGTTATGTATTTCAGGAATTTCTACCTAAGAATTCTTTAGGTTTCAAAATCATGCAGCAAACTCATCCTGATCTGACCCTGATGAAATATGAATGGCAAGGTGATCTTGAAATTTTAGTTAATCCCGACAGTTCTTATTATCGTGATTTTTTTACTAAGCCCTGGGATGAAGAAGCTTGTAACCGCTTTTTAAATAAACGTAGCCTGGGTAAGGAAGGTCTGTCCAGTTTTTCTGCCTTTATTGATATTTGCCGTTCGGTATTTAAAAGTAAGGTACTAAGAAGTACTTAAGGCTAATCATCAAGGTTGCTTTTTTGGCATTGCATTAAATATCAATTCTGCAATTTCTTCTCCACGTTTCGCCCATGTGTTCTCTTTGGCAACGCTAATTCTGGCCTGTTTTAAATGAGCATTGTCTGTTTTCAGTACCTCTTCAATGGCTTTGTTAAATGTTGGGGCATCTCCACAAAATGCAGCCATTCCATGTGTAAATTCCTCAAGATCAGGATTGAAATCGGTTGCGATAACGGCTTTTCCCGCTCCGAGATACTCAAATAGTTTTAAAGGGAAAATAGTTCTGCTGACTTTATCTTTTTTGAAAGGGATAATTGCAATATCAAATCCTTTAATTAAGCCTGGCATGTCCTCAAAAGGCAGACGTCCTATATAATGTAAATTAGGAGTTTGCAGAAACCATTCAGGAACAAATTCCGGCATAAGCGGACCTGCAAACACAAAGCTTTTATCAGGATTAGAATCGATAACTTCTTTGATTAATTCATAATTAAAACGTCTTTCAATACTGCCTGCGTAGCCAATTATCGGATGGTTTATCCCTTTTAGCTGCGGATTAATAGCGAGGTCATTTTCAAGGGCCTTTGAGCTATGTTCAATATCAGCCGCATTTGGAATAAAATAGGTATTTGGATTCTGTTCTTTTTTCTCTTCATAAAGCATTCTGCTGGTACAAATCACCAGATCACTTTTTAGTACAAGCTCATTCTCCGAGATAATTCCATGCTTCATATCATAGGGAATAATCATCGGATCAACACAATGATATACAGTTAATAGGGGATTTAGAGAATCGGCAATTCGTGGATAATGGAAGTTGAACGAGTTGATATAAATAAAATCCCTTATTCTGTTTTTTTTAATAGCCATCTTGATCCTTTGGCGAATCAGGAATTCGTTAAGCCGAAGCATGGTACGATACACTTTTCCTTCAGGAAGAAAATTGATGCTCATTAGTGGCGGACTAATAATGATCTTCAGATTTTCACTCCAATCAGAAATTATACCATCCGAAAACGGAGAGAAGTATTTTTTACGTGTCTGGACCAATTTGTGATTTTTCTTATTGAAATAATCCTTCCAGGTGATTGGGTAATCGATATAATAGACGAAATTGTTTTTTGAAAGTTCTCTTGCTATATTAAAACTTGTTGACTGATCGGGGCCATCAAATTTTGTCGCACCTAAAATAAAGATATGTCTGTCTTTCAAAATCATGTCTTTACTTTTTCCCAAATCTGGGTCTCTGGATTGTATTTTTTTATGATTTTTGCGGGATTACCCACAGCAACACAATAGGCTGGAAGGTCTTTGGTTACTACGCTTCCTGCACCAATGATGGTATGTTTTCCGATACTTACACCGGCTGTGATTACAGAATTCGCCCCCACCCATACATTCTCTGCGATGCTGATTTTTGATGTGCTAACTTTTTGCATCGTAGGAGGGGTATGAATGTCTTCATAACTATGATTCATTCCCGAGATCACAACATTTTGGGCGGTCATTACATGATCAGCAATTTCTACCGGACCGATTATAACATTGGACACTCCAATGAAGGATCTGCTGCCAATTACAACATCTCCGACACCATTATTGATTGTCGTGAAATCTTCGATTACCGAATAAGCTCCTAATGCAAAATTTTTATAAGGGAAGAGATCCATCTTGGTTCTCCATCTAATGATAGAACCTTTCCCCCGGGTATGTTTAAAAGGGTTGAGAAATAATCTTACCCATAAGCGCGGACGATATTGATTAGGTGAAATAAGTGCCCAGTGGGCAGCTTTTTTCAAAGAATCATTTGAACGGATCAGGGATGAAATTGACATTTTCCGGTTTTTACTTTTCAAAGATAAACATTGGATATTCTCCCTTTCTTCCACAAAGTTCCGGATCTTTTTCCTCCTTATTATAAACCCAATTTAAGATCTGTTTGCCAAAAAGAGCTGGATGGATATAATATCGCATGAATGGGACACTTAAAGATCGCCATACATATAGTTTAAAGGGAGGCAGATTCTGCTTAAAATAATTATAGGTGTGTGCATAGAAATAAAGTCGCTTTGCAGGTTCGCCTTTGCCAAGTACTTTACCTAGCAGACTTAACAGGCGGTTCTTAATAAAAACAAAACCACGAAATGGAAGCAGATAGAGGTTCATCCAGGCCGAATGTTTATACCAGTCGTATACAACAACACCTTTACCATTTTTTGCCAGTAGTCGGTATAATTCCCGGATAGCAAGAACCTGCTCATCATTGGGGATATGATAAATAGTGTTCAGGGATACAAAACCATCCATCACATTGTCCTTAAAAGGCATGTTACACATATCTGCAAGAATATATATTCCTTTTTCGCCCAATTTTTTTCTTGCTTCAGACAATGCCTGAAA
>CAZGWG010000042.1:0-22971 GCA_964529165.1 uncultured Sphingobacterium sp. | reverse complement strand
AGCCATTTTACGTTCAATTACTCTTAAAACGGGCTTTTAGGACAAAATCAGAAAACTGAAGAGGAGGATTTAGGCAGAGGCATCTGGTGCACGTGCCGCATGTTCCATGAATTACTGAAGCACACGTGCGCCCAATGTCATTATTTAAGCGATTATCTGATCTTAGGAAATGGTTTAAGCATGATCGATGATCAACTAATTGATGGGATCGGCTGGTACCTCCGCTTAACTTCTATACAATAGCTATTGTTTTAGCCGAAACAACGCAGCTCGTTAAGGAGACTTAATGATTGCGCGTGCGCTAGCGCAGAGATTGTATTAAAACAAAAAAGCCGGTGAATCTAAATTCAGCGGCTTTTTAATATTCTTTATTGTTAGGCCAATGAATACAACTCTTCACGCTGCTGTTTAACAACATCGCTATTGATATATTCATCATAAGTCATCAATTTGTCGATGATTCCACCCGGTGTTAATTCAACGATGCGGTTAGCAACAGTTTCTGTCAGCTCATGATCTCTTGAAGTAAATAAGATTACTCCTTTAAAATCCTTCATGCCATTATTCAGTGCAGTAATTGATTCAAGATCAAGGTGATTTGTTGGTTCATCAAATAGTAACAGATTAGCTTGTTGAAGCATCATTCTTGAAAACATACAGCGCATTTTCTCTCCGCCCGAAAGAACAGAAGATTGCTTAAGAACCTCTTCCCCGGAGAATAACATTCTGCCAAGGAAACCTCTGATAAATTGTTCATCTTTATCGGCTTCAGAATATTCACGAAGCCAATCAACCAGATTCGTATCCTTACCTTTGAAATATGCTGAATTATCATTCGGAATATCAGCAATATTAATAGTCACACCCCATTTAAATGTACCCTTATAATCTTTATCTCTTCCTGTTAGAATATCATAAAATGCAGTAGTTGCCAGACTGTTCTCGGATAATACCGCTATTTTATCACCTGTATTCACCATCAGGTTGATGCCAGAGAACAGCACTTCTCCGTTAAGTTCCTTTTTAAGATTTTCAATTTGAAGGATCTGATCACCTGCTTCACGGCCCTGATGATTAAACAGAATGGCCGGGTATTTGCGATTTGAAGGCTTGATTTCATCGATATTGATTTTATCCAATGCTTTCTTGCGACTTGTTGCCTGCTTGGATTTGGACGCATTGGCACTAAAACGACGAATAAATTCCTGAAGTTCTTTAACCCTCTCCTCTGTCTTTTTATTCTGATCGGAGCGCTGTTTTAATGCTAATTGGCTTGATTCATACCAGAAAGAATAATTACCGGTATAAATATTCATTTTGCTGAAATCAATGTCAACCACATGGGTACAGACAGTATCCAGGAAATGTCTGTCGTGTGATACAACCAGAATAATTCCTTCGTATGATGCCAGGAAATCTTCAAGCCATGCAATAGTTTGTATGTCAAGATCATTTGTAGGCTCATCCAGTAAGAGGATATCTGGTTTCCCAAACAAAGCCTGAGCTAGTAATACTCTTACTTTTTGGTTACCGTCAAGGTCTTTCAGTAAATTATAATGAAACTCTTCTTTGATCCCCAGATTGCTTAGCATGGTTGCAGCATTATTCTCTGCATTCCATCCATCCATTTCTGCAAAAATGTTCTCAAGTTCGCCAGCACGTTCACCATCTGCTTCAGAAAAATCTTCTTTAGCATATAATGCATCCTTTTCTTTCATGATACTGTACAGCTCCTTATGGCCCATCATCACGGTCTCAATAACAGGGAATTCATCAAATGCATAATGATTCTGGGTCAAAACAGCCATTCTTTCACCAGGAGTGAAGGATACTGATCCGCTACTCGGGTCGATTTCTTTAGAAAGAATTTTTAGGAAAGTTGATTTTCCGGCACCATTCGCACCTATTATGCCATAACAATTTCCGGGAGTAAACTTTAAATTTACTTCTTCAAAAAGAGTTCGTTTTCCGTAACGTAGAGAAAGGTTTGATACTGTAATCATGTATTTAAAATAAATTGCAAAGGTACGGATTTAATGCTGTATTTTAAACTTGAGCGAATGTTTGTATTATAGTAATGACTTTTCAACAATTTTTTATGTATGGATAGAAATAGGCTATTTAAGAGACTTTCCAAAACGCTCAGTAAAGCAGAAGCTGTTAAGATAGCCAGGGATAAGGCTTGTAATGCTGCTGATTTGATTAGTTTAAGCTTATATCCCCAGAACGAAATTGCCTTCAGGGCATCCTGGATACTTGAACAGTTTCTATATTACAGATGGGACGATCTGGTCCCATTCTTGTCTGATTTTATTGAAGGGTATTTTGTTCAGAAGAATCGCAGTTGTCAGCGGCATTTCAGCAAGATTATGATGCATCTCACCGACTCAGCATCTGAAACAGGAGTCAAACCTTTAATTAGTGAATATCAGGAACAGATTATAGAAATTACTTTTGATTGGTTGATTGATCCCCAAACACCTGTCGCTGTGAAAGTTAATTGCATGGATATTTTACTCTATTTCAGTAGAGGGCAACAATGGATTCATGACGAACTACGTTCTCAGGTCCAGTTCCTTCTTATAAATGGTTCGGCAGCTGTCCAAAGTCGGGGAAAGCGAATTTTGAAAAAACTGAAATCCTGATTCTCCCGGGTTTAGTCCAATCAAATGTTTAAAATTATTCTGCATGCAATAGGGGGTTAAAGCTTCGCTAATCCTTGAAAATTATGCTTCTTTGCATAAATGAATGGGATAAAAGCAGAACTGTTTAAACAGTGCATGGATTATGTGCAGAATTGTATTAATACCGCTCAGCAGGCAATCAATGATGCTATTGAGTCGGCCAACGATGATACTAAGAGCAGTGCCGGGGATAAGTATGAGACAGGCAGGGAGATGATGCAGCAGGAAATTGACCGGAACAGGAAACAACTGGAAGAAGCTAAAAGGCAAAAGTTATATCTTGAGCAGGTTGAACATCATAATCAATATGACATTGTTCAAACCGGAAGTTTGGTTACTACAAATTTCGGCAAATTTTATATCGCAATTAGTCGCGGGCAGATCCAGGTTGAGGGAGAGAATTATTTTGCTATTTCTGCAATTTCGCCTTTGGGAATGAAATTAATGCGGCAGAAAACAGGTTATGAGTTTGATTTTAATGGTAAGACCTTCAGAATAGAAGCTATTCAATAGATGAGTTTTGTTTTGCTTTACTTTCAACCAAGACTTTCTCATCAAGCCAGTTTACAATTTCTTTTGTCAAGGCTATACGTCTGTTGGTGAATGCATGATCTGTGTCCCAGATCTTATAATCAAAGCTTTCAAGTGGATTGTATTTCGAGAAATAAGTATTGTTCATGTGTTCATCGATGACGAGTATCGGTTTGTTTGATTTGGATACTTGTAATTCAATATTGTACCTGTCAAGTTTATCAAGAATATCATTTAAAAATTTATCCGGGTCACAGTTGAGCATACCTAGAGTTAGGAGATACTCTTTGAGGCCGATCAGATTCCCTTCTGCAGAATCTCCCTGTAATAAGGTAAAGGGGTTAAATACTGAAATGCCAATGACTGATTTAACTCTAGGATCTTTTAAGCCCGCAAGCAGAGCAATTCCTGCTCCTATACCATGACCTGCAAAGGCAATCTTGGAGGTATCTATTCTTAAAGTTTCTATGTTCAGGCTGTCATTTAGATAATCGACCACAACTCCGGCATCGTCTATGGCATTCTGAAATCCAAATGTACCCTTGCTTCCCCAGGCGCCACGGTAATTAAAATAAATAACATTATATCCGGCACGCCTCATGTTCTGTGCTAAATCCAGGCCGCGTTCATGTCCCGGTAAGCCATGCAGCAAAACTACTGTTGGATGCGGACCTTTACCATTGGCAGTATAGGCAAACCCATACATGGTCATTTCCGCCGATTTTATCCGTAATTCAACCTGTTCTGCCGGATAGAATTCATCCGGTTTGAAGTCATTTTGCAGATATTCAGTACTTCTTTTCTTTGATTTTAGTTTATTATTTGATTTACAAGAAGATAAGAAAATTGTTGATGCTAAGCACAAGAGTGTAAACGAGTAAAGAATCTTCATAATTAATTTCCGGATAATCTCAAGCTAAGTAAATGAACATAAAAAAGGGCTTAAGTAATTAAACGTAAGCCCTTCTAATATAAGAAACTTTTTTATCGAACTTTAAAAACAACTTTAGTGTCTCCCCAGCTCAATGTTACATTTCCATTATCCGCAATATCAATGGTAAATGTTTCTGTAATTGCTGAAGATTTTGCTGCATCAACATTTACACGCAGGGCATCCTCACTGTCTTTATATACAGTTCCCCACTGCTTCCAACTCTTGTTAAAAATAATGGTCCATTCTTTATCTCCTGGAATAGTATAGAGACCATATTTACCCGCAGGTAATTTTTTGCCTTCAATGCTAACCTCTTTGCTGGCTTCAAAAACAGTAGCCTCATTTGCACCGGTACGCCATACTTTTCCGATTGGTGCGAGTGCAGACAATGCTCTTCCTTTTAAGGAGGGGCGGCTGTAATCAACTGAGATCTCAGCACCCGAAGCAAGGGTTTTGGAAACTTTTGCCGGAGGACTTGGCCTTTGACTTTTATCTTGCTGAGCAAATGAGTTAAGACTTAAAAAAAGTCCGGTTATTAAGGTTAATACAAATAGTTTTTTCATGACTTTGTTTTTTATAATCTACTAATATATCGATTAGGGATAATTTTTATTGTAGAATTCTGATTAAAAACTTTTTACAATACTGTTATGTAGTGTACGTGTATTCCAGTAACCACTTGCAATGATCCTTCGGATTGTAAATAATGGATCATTTTCATCTCTTTTTTCTGCGAGAATAAATGCAGAAGTAAAACCTCTCTTCTTTAACTCAGGGATGGCTTCCTTATTCCAGAGACCAAACGGATAGGCAAAGTATTTTACGTCTTTGCCGGTAATTTCTTTAAGGGTTTTAGTTGGTTTCTCTATCTGAGTCACCCAATCGTCTCCCTGATATTTTTTAACATTCTGGTGGTCATAAGTATGCGATCCGATAATATGTCCTGCATCCGATAGCTCTTTTACCTGTGCCTTACTCATATAGTTTGGTTTGCCTAAAGAAACAGTCATGATAAAGAATACACCTTTAAAGCCATATTTTTTTAATTCCGGAAGTGCATTAGTGTATTGATCTAGTTTGGTGTCGTCAAAAGTCAGCATGATTGGTTTCTTAGGTAATTTGGCGCCATAAACCAGATAATCGTAAAGCTGATCAGGAAGAATGGTCTGGTATCCGCTATCGGCAAGCATTTTCATCTGCGATTTAAACTCAGCAATAGGAACAATGTAATCTTTGCCCATTTTTCCATCGGTAGCTACCCAGTTTCTTATTTGATGATAACAAAGTATGGGTACCTGAGGTCTGGCAAGGATCTCTGCTGCGCTTGCTTTTTTTCCTCCCGCTTGTTTCGTTTCAGCTTTTTCCGGCTCGTCTGATTTGTTTTCTTCATTATTTTGAATAGCAGGTATACTATCCGCAGAACCTGATGCCAGAGTTGTAGAATTTGATTGGCAGGATGTGAAGAAAATACTTAGTACAAGTACATAAAATGGGATTAACTTTTTGTTCATCATCTGAAAATAAATAGGCTTGGGTGTTTGATTAATTTGTTTACGAAAATAGAGAAAAATAGACTGATACGCAGAACTGGTTATGAAATTTAAATTTGGAAAGCATTGAGGCCTACAACAATCTAAATATAAACCTTTCTTAGTATGGGATAAGGCTTAAAATTGCTCTATGAGCTTCGAGTCTCTTGTTAGGCCCTTCCTCTTAAACCATAAATATTAATTCGCTGAACTTAGCCCAAATGGATAAATCGATTGAAGATAATTGCATTACCTTTGTGTTTTGAAAAGCAAGATGACTGAACAGGTATTAAAGAATTTAAAAATAGCCGCCCTGAATGAGATGCAGCGTGTTGCAATTGATGCCGCCGGGAATAAGGACACGATTATTTTATCACCTACAGGCTCAGGGAAAACTATTGCTTTCTTAATTCCTTTGTTAAAACGCCTTGATGACTCAAAGCAAGGGGTACAGGCAATGATTCTGGTCCCATCAAGAGAGTTGGCTATGCAAATCGAACAGGTGTTTAAAGCAATGCTTACAGGCTTTAAGGTCAATTGTTGCTATGGAGGGCATCCTGTCAGGACAGAGAAGAATAACCTGATTCAGGCACCGGCTGTTCTGATCGGTACTCCCGGCAGGATTGCATATCATATCCGCCATGAGAATTTTAATCCGGAAGAGATCCACACACTGGTATTGGATGAGTTTGATAAAGCTCTTGAGTTTGGTTTTGAGGATGACATGAGTTTTATTATCAGCCGGCTGATAAATGTCAAAAGAAGAATTCTGACCTCTGCCACAAAAATGGAAGGAATACCCCGGTTCACCGGCCTTATAAACCCGGTTGAGGTAAATTTTTTAAAGGATACGAATAGTCGTCCGGATCTGAAGATCAGGTCAGTGATTTCTGAAGCTGCAGATAAGCTGGAGACATTATTCTCCCTGATATGTAAAATTGGGAATAGTTCAAGTCTGGTTTTTTGTAACCATAGGGAAGCAGTTGACAGAATAAGCGCTTTGCTTTGGGATATGGGATTAGATCATGGAGTTTTTCATGGAGGGATGGAGCAGGAGGATCGGGAAAAGGCCTTACTGAAATTCAGAAATGGTAGTTACAGGTTGCTGATTACCACAGATCTTGCATCCAGAGGGCTTGATATACCTGAAATTGATTATGTTATTCACTATCAGCTCCCTCATAATGAAGAAGCTTTTCTTCACAGAAATGGTCGGACTGCACGTATGCATTCAAGTGGGACTGCTTATGTAATTCTTACCGAGACCGAGCATCCGGCATTTAAAAATGATAAAACAAAAACAGAAAAATTACCTAAAAAAGACATCATTCCTTCAAATACGGAATGGGCAACATTATATCTTGGTGCAGGCAGAAAAGACAAAATAAATAAGATTGATATTGTTGGCCTTTTAATGAAAAAAGGTAAATTGACTAATGATGAACTGGGATTGATAGAAGTTCAGGACTTTTTATCTTATGCTGCGGTAAAGCGGAATAAGATTGACACATTGGTAAGATTGTTGAAATTAGAAAAGATAAAAAATAAAAAAATCAAAATTGAAGTTTCTAGATAATTGATATGAGTAATAATGACATTATGAAAAAACTTCGGGTAGCGCTCAAGCTAAACGATCAGGAAATTGTTGATATTCTTAAATTGGTTGATTTCTCAATTACCAAAGCAGAATTAGGGGCAATCTTTCGTAATAAGGAGCATGAGAACTTTAAACCTTGCGGTGATCAGATTCTGCGCAATTTCTTAAACGGGCTGATTATTTATAAACGTGGCCCTAAGCCTCAATAAAATCATTTTTCGTGCTTAATGGATTATTGACCTAACATAGGAAATAATCTTTTTATGTCTTCGTCGCTTGGTCTGCTGCCATATTCACATATTTCAAAAGATTCTGCAAAGTTCACTTGTGCAGCTTTTGCAGGCCCGTACCATTTTTCCAGACTACTTTTAACGGCAGGATTAATCCCGCTGCCCCTTAGTTTCTTTAACCACTCCAATCGTTCCGTCTGTCCTTTTGGAACCTGATTCTCATATCCCCCAATCCATGGCAGCCACTCATAAAATTGAGACTGATGAGCATCCAGGCTGTACACTTTTTTATCGATTACACTGGAAATATCGACTGCAACATCAGGCTGAAATGGATTGGGTTTTTTGAAATTGTCCTGGAAATAAAGGAAAACCGGGTTTTTCCTTAGGGGAGGAGTGTCAGATGCAACATTAGGAACCCCAACCATAAAAGCAGCATCCTGTACCAAAATTCCTGTGTAACGATGATCAGGATGATAATCATTTGATCTGGGAGCAATGACCACATCGGCATTCCATTCCCTGATTCTTTTGATGATTTCCATGCGGATTGCGAGAGTTGGAAGTAATTCTCCATCATGATTATCTAATACTTCATAGGATACACCTAATCTTCTTGAAACTTCTTTTGTTTCTTCCAGTCTTCTCTGAGCAAGCATTCCACCACCTTCTCTCATGTGGCCTGCATCTCCATTGGTAACGGATAAGAATTTAACCTTATGTCCCATTGCTACAAAAAGAGCGGCAGTGCCGCCTGATTTGATGTCGCAATCATCAGGATGTGCTCCAATCATTATGATTTGAAGTGGCTTTTCCTGTGCAATTACTGAAGTGATTATAGGAAATAGTAGAAATATCAGTTTCAGGTATCTTAATTTCATGAGTTAGGTCTTTATATTACTTTATTGAAGTTAGACAATTCCTCAGGAATTGGAAATTTTTAATCATTTTGAGAATTATGCAGCACCATAAGGATAATCCGGCATGTCAGACTAAATTGATCCTCATATTTTCGCATTGTCAAAGGTTTTATTACCTTCCTCTTCTTATTGCAGTTCAATTGATAGCTCGCTAATACAATGAGTTTATTTAAACCCGTACACATTAAGGGTAGTTCCTTTCAAATAGGTTTGTATGCAGCTATTACTGTATTTCTGACTTATACCATGGTTTTTGGGTTCAGAAAATCATTTACTGTAGCTACTTTCGATGGGATGACAGTTGCGGGTTATAGTTATAAAACTGTGCTTGTAATTTCCCAGATGTTAGGATATATGCTTGCAAAGTTTTACGGGATCAAGTATATATCTGAATTAAAGCGGCATGGACGGGGAAAGATTGTACTAATTTTAACACTTATCGCCTGGCTTAGCTGGTTATTTTTTGCGCTGGTTCCGGCCCCATATAATATTCTTTTTCTCTTTGTAAACGGCTTTCCCTTAGGGATGCTCTGGGGAGTAGTTTTCTCTTATGTAGAGGGCAGAAGAAGTACTGATTTTATAGGGGCTACCCTCGCAGTAAGTTTCATTTTTGCATCAGGATTTGTGAAAACTGTAGGAGCCGGGTTAATGCTTAATTTCGGCATTACAGAGTTTTGGGTACCTTTCTACACCGGAATGGTCTTTGCAGGGCCGCTATTGCTGTTTGTTTACCTCATTGAAAAGATACCCGCGCCAGATGATGAGGATATTGTCTATCGGATGGACCGGGTTCCAATGTTAGCTGCTGATCGTAAGAAATTTGTCGGAATGTTTTTCCCGGGACTTGCAGCTTGTATTCTGATCTATACCTTCGCAACTATTTTCAGGGATATGCGGGATAATTTCAGTGCTGAAATGTGGAAAGAGATGGGCTTTTTTGATAAACCAGACCTTTTTGCAAAGACTGAAACGCCAATAACCATTATTATCCTAGTGCTGATCGGAAGTATGGTGATGATTAAAGACAGTTTTAAGGCTTTTATGCTTTCCCATATATTTATCGGTTTTGGTTTTATGCTTTCGGGAATATGTTCCTTTCTTTTCATCAGCGGAACTATGGCACCGGTATGGTGGATGACTCTTGTTGGGCTTGGCTTATACATGGTTTATATCCCTTTTAATTCCGTGTTTTTTGAACGGATGATTGCAAGTTTTAAACATACAGGGAATGTGGGTTTTCTGATCTATCTTGCAGATTCTTTCGGTTATGTTGGGAGTGTAGGAGTTATGCTCAGTAAAGAAATATTTAAAGTTCAGTTGAATTGGGTGACATTTTTCTCCAATAGTGTAATCGGGCTATCAATTGCCGGGCTTGCTCTTACAGTCTTTTCATTTGTTTATTTTTACACAAAACATAAGGCAATGGGGCTCCCGGGAGTATAATCAAGAAAATATCGTTTTAATAAATAATGGATAATCAACTAATCGAACAAGTCCTTAAAGAATATGGATTTCAATCTGATCAGATAAGTTTCAAGTCTTTTGGAACAGGTCACATCAATTCAACCTGGTTACTTACTGTTCCAAATAGTGAGAAGCAATACATATTGCAAAGCATTAACAGAAATGTATTTAAGGAACCTGAAATTATCGCTGCTAATGTGAAGCTGCTATCAGATTATTTGAAAGAACATAATCCTGATTATCTTTTTGTAGGGGCTATTCCAACCCGTGATGGTAGTGAAATGGCCTTTGCAGGTGATATTTACTGGAGGCTTACCGACTTTATAAAAAATTCAATTTCATTTGATACGCTGAGTCATCCAGATCAGGCTTATGAAGCTGCAATGCAGTTTGGGAGGTTAAACAAGCTGCTCTCTGATTTTGATGCTTCTCAATTGAAAGAAACTATTCCCGGTTTTCACGATCTGGGATTACGCTATTCACAATTTACTGAAGCCCTTGAGAATACTACAGAAGTATTAAAGCAAAATGCCGGTTCTGAAATTCACAAGGCTAAACATTACTCATTCATTCTTGAATATTTTAATTCCTTTAAAAACTCCCCGGATTTTCCGAACCGGGCGATGCATCATGATACCAAGATTAGTAATATGTTGTTCGATAAGGATAGTATGAAGGGTATTTGTGTAATTGATCTGGATACAATGATGTCGGGTAAGTTTATTTCTGATCTTGGTGACATGATGCGCACCTATCTTTGTGCTTTTTCAGAGAATGAGCCTGATACGGACAAGATATTTATAAGAATCGAGTATTTTGAAGCTATAATTCGAGGTTATTTGCGTGAAATGGGTGCTATTTTGACAAAAATTGAGAAAAATCTTATTGTTTTTTCAGGAAAGTACTTGATTTATATGCAAGCTATTAGGTTTTTAAGCGATTATTTGAATGGAAGTATATATTATCCTATTTCATATCCGGATCAAAACCTCGATCGTGCAAAAAATCAGTTTAAATTATTGTCGGAATTCTTTGAAAAAGAAAAAATGCTGGTAGATATTGTAAATCGGTGTTTAAAAGATATTTAGAACTGTATTTTTCGATAGTTTTTACTCCCGAATAAGAAAAATTAAATACGCTGATTTTAATTTTGTTTTTTATATATTTATTTATTGCAAAAAAATAAGTAATTTGCAATAACACTTAACAAATTAAACAACTAAACTATTTATTAATGGAAACCGGTACAGTAAAATTTTTCAACGAATCCAAAGGATTCGGATTTATTACCCAAGAGGATGGCAAAGAAATTTTTGTTCACGTAAGCGGACTTAAACAGGATATAAGACAAAATGATAAAGTAGAGTTCGATGTTGAAGAAGGTAAAAAAGGCTTAAGTGCAGTTAACGTAAGACTTGCATAAACTTTTACTTCACGCTTATCGGATATTACATCCTAACAAAAAAGCCCTGCAGATTTAGTCTGCAGGGCTTTTTTACTTATTGAAAATTTAGTTTTCGACTTTGTCTGCATTCAGGAATACAAAATGATTATCAAATACGTCCAATTTGATTTTACTGTCTTTATCTATTTTCCCGGAAAGGATTTCTTTTGATAATTCATTCAATATTCGCTTCTGAATTACTCTTTTCAGAGGACGTGCTCCAAATTGCGGATCGTATCCTAATTGTGCAAGCCAATCGAGTGCTTCTTCTGAAGCTTCAATTTCAATACCCATTTCAGCGAGCGTACTTTGTACACCTTTGAACTGAAGTGTTACAATATCCCTTAGCTCATTCCGGTTAAGTGGAGTGAACATGATCAACTCATCAATCCTGTTTAAAAATTCGGGTCTGATGGTTTGTTTCAGGAGCTCAAACAGCTCGGCTTTTGTTTTGGCAATTACCTCATCTCTGTTTATTTCATTCAGATCTTTGAAATTATCTTGTATTAGATGAGAACCAATGTTAGAGGTCATAATGATGATTGTGTTTTTGAAATCAACTAAACGTCCTTTATTATCGGTTAACCTTCCATCATCCAATACCTGCAATAAAATATTGAACACATCAGGATGTGCTTTTTCTATTTCATCCAGCAGAATTACAGAATAAGGTTTTCTTCTCACAGCTTCTGTTAGCTGACCACCTTCATCGTATCCAACATATCCTGGAGGCGCGCCAATCAGTCTTGAAACCGCATGGCGCTCCTGATACTCACTCATATCAATCCTGATCATTGCGTGCTCATCATTGAACAGATAATCTGCTAATGCTTTTGCTAGTTCGGTTTTTCCTACACCTGTGGTTCCAAGGAAAATGAATGAACCTATTGGTTTTCGTTTATCCTGTAATCCTGCACGGGAGCGCCGTATTGCATCAGAGATGGCTTCAATAGCTTCATCCTGTCCGGCAACACGTTTATGGAGTTCAACTTCCATATGAAGCAGTTTCTCACGTTCGCTCTGAATCATTTTGGTAACAGGTACACCTGTCCAGCGAGATACAACTCCTGCAATATCTTCTGAGGTCACCTCTTCTTTCAGCATACGATTGTCGACCTGGGTTTCTGAAAGTTGTTGCTTTAATTGCTCAACCTTATCCTGTGCTTCTTTAATCTTGCCGTATCTCAGTTCTGCTACTTTGCCGTAATCCCCGGCGCGTTCTGCCTGATCGGCTTCCAGCTTGAAAGTTTCTATCTGCTCTCCTTGATTATTGATGGCATCTACCAGGTCCTTTTCAGCTTTCCAGCGAGCTTTAAGCGAATCTCGTTCACTCGAAAGATTAGCAATTTCTTCTGAAAGCTCTTTTACCTTTTTTTCATCATTTTCTCTCTTTATAGCTTCACGCTCAATTTCGAGCTGCATGATCTTGCGGTCCAGTTCATCTACTGCTTCCGGAACGGAGTCCATTTCTAAACGAAGTTTTGATGCTGCTTCGTCCATCAGGTCAATTGCTTTGTCAGGAAGGAAACGATCTGAAATATAGCGTTGTGATAATTCAACAGCCGCAATGATGGCTTCATCTTTGATTCTTACCTTATGGTGGGTCTCATATCTTTCCTTTAACCCCCTCAGGATAGAGATCGCATCCTGCGTACTTGGTTCATCAACCATTACTTTTTGGAAGCGGCGCTCTAATGCTTTGTCTTTCTCGAAATATTTCTGGTACTCGTTCAGCGTAGTTGCTCCAATAGCCCGAAGTTCTCCTCGTGCAAGTGCAGGCTTGAGTATATTTGCCGCATCCATTGCTCCTTCTCCGCCTCCGGCACCTACCAGGGTGTGAATCTCATCTATAAATAGAATGATCTCTCCATCACTTTGTGTGACTTCCTTGATAACAGCTTTTAGACGTTCCTCAAATTCACCTTTGTACTTTGCACCGGCAATCAGTGCACCCATATCTAAGGAAAAAACAGTTTTGGTTTTGAGATTTTCAGGTACATCCCCCTGGATTACTCTAAAAGCAATTCCTTCTGCAATGGCTGTTTTACCCACACCGGGCTCTCCGATAAGAATCGGGTTATTTTTTGTTCGGCGAGAGAGAATCTGAATAACCCTTCTTATCTCTTCATCTCGTCCAATTACAGGGTCAAGTTTTCCTGATTCAGCGTACTCATTCAGATTACGGGCATACTTGTTCAGTGCATTATAGGTTGCTTCTGCATTCTGATCGGTTACTCTTGTGTTTCCCCGCAACTCAAGAATGGCTTTTTTTAGATCCTTTTGATTTACACCAGCATCTTTCAGCATTGAGCTAACCTTATCGCCAGCGTCAAGTAATCCTAAAAGAACATGCTCTACCGAAACAAATTCATCCTTGAATTCTTTCAGGTATGAGACAGCTTTCTGCAGTGCAGCATTGGCTCCGGAGGATAGATAGATTTCGGTGCCGCTGACTTTGGGAAAACTCTGGATCTGAGCATCAAGTACCTCAGATATTCTGTTAATATTGACATTTAATTTCTTCAGAAGGTAGCTGATCACATTCTCATCAACACTTAAGAGTCCTTTCAATATGTGCGCAGTCTCGATAGCTTGCTGCTGGTTGCCGCTTACTATTTCGGAAGCTTTCTGAATTGCTTCCTGTGCTTTGATGGTGAAGTTGTTTAAATTCATAATACTTTTATGTTCTCAAATTGATTGCCATACCATATCCGCTCTGATTAAACTGAAATTTTGTCAGCACAGCTTGGACTTGTGGTGACTAATTGTCTGTAAATTAGAGATTTAACCTGATATATTGTCTTAGTTCAACCTATCTCTCTGAGATTGGTTGAACTTCTGTTTACGTAACCGTATTGTGTAATGTTCAGAAACTTCTGTTGTGGCTAAACAAAAGGAAATAAAAGAGATATTTTACTTTAAGAGAATGGTTTTAAGCTGAGAAGCTTCATAGTCTACCAGTTTTTGAAGCGGACCTGAAACAATCATTTTCATCATCATATTCAGGTCTGCAGAGATAGTATAAATAGCTTCAGTTTTACCATCACCCTGATCATTGAGCGTCCACTTTAATTCCAGTTCAAATGGTGCAGCCTCAGATGGCTGAACAACAATTTCTTTGTCTTTGGTGATGGAAGAAACTTTTAGAGCCAGTTTTGCCATATTTTGGATGGTGAACCGGGCTTCATCTTTTGTTGACGACCAATTGTAAATATTATCAGGCATCAGTTGCTGATGGTTGTTAAGATCAGCAAGGAAGTCGAACACTTCGCTAACTGGTCTGTCGATAATCACTGTACTTTCAATGTTCGTCATGAGATGAATTCTAATTTTATAAGGTATTTCCCCAGTTTTGAGGATCTTCGCGCCATTTTCTTAACAGCTTCAAGTCATCTACTGAAACAAAACTGTGTTCAGCAGCATAGTTTATCAAAGCATTATAATTTGATAATGTCAAGAAGCGACATTTTGCATTTTTGAAATTTTCATCAGCAGCATCAAATCCATAGTTAAAAATTCCTACTAGTCCGGCTACTTCACAACCAGCTTCCCGAAGAGCCTGAACTGCTTGTAAACTACTTTTTCCGGTAGATATAAGGTCTTCAACAACAACAACTCTTTGACCAGGTGAAAATTCCCCTTCAATCAGGTTTCCTCTGCCATGTTCTTTTGCTTTTGCTCTGACGTAAATGAAAGGTAAGCCCAGTTCCTGCGCTACAAGAACTCCTTGGGGGATGCCTGCTGTTGCCACACCGGCAATTACAGATACAGAGCCAAATTCCTCCTGAATCAGAGTTGAAAGTTTTTGGCGAATATAAGTCCGTATTGAGGGATGGGATAAAGTGATACGGTTATCGCAGTAAATAGGGGATTTCCAACCAGAAGCCCATGTAAATGGATTGTTTGGTTGTAATTTAATTGCTTTAATTTGTAGCAAAAATTCAGCTACTTTTTGTTCAATCTCACTCTTATTAATCATGGCTCAAATTTATAAAATTTATATCAACGAAATAGCTTTAATCCTGACAGATTATCAACCCGTTGATATTCAGGATTATCAGAAGCTTAAAGTCTCGGAGTTTAATTTTTCGAAGTTTTATGAGCAGGTAAAGGATATTAGTAGCCCAAAGATATTCATTCTTTTAACAAAGGATTTTAAATCGTATTTCAAAAAAATCAAGCGGTCAATGAAAATGATAAAGGCTGCTGGGGGACTGGTCAGAAATGAGGAAAAGCGGTACCTGTTTATTTTTAGAAATGGGAAATGGGATTTACCTAAAGGGAAGCTGGATAACGGTGAAACTGCTAAAGTCGCTGCTGTTCGTGAGGTGGAAGAAGAGTGTGGTATCCAGATCAATAGTCTTGGGGAAAAAATTTGTAATACTTATCATATCTACGAATTAAATAATGAACGGATATTAAAGAAAACTTCCTGGTACCAGATGCTTGCATTCAGGCAGAATAAACTAATCCCTCAACTCGAAGAAGGGATAACAGATGTGAGATGCCTTGCGCCGGGCGAGTTTATGATGATCAGGCAGAACACTTATCCTTTAATCAGGGATTTACTGGATGCAGAGTTCTGAGTATTGGAAATACTAATTAGAGAAGATAAAATGCTTCCTGAGGTATAAACTGTTTTACATCACCATTATTTCGCATGATATCGCGAACAATTGTTGAACTGATTGAGGAGTAACCTGGTTTACTTACAATAAAGATACTTTCAATTTCAGGTACAAGTGCATGGTTCATCTGGGCGATAGCCTTTTCATACTCAAAATCTGATACTGTCCGTATACCTCTGATCATATATGTAGCATTGATCTTTTTACAGAATTCAACCGTCAGTCCTTCATAGGTCTGCACTTCCACTTTAGGTTCATTAGCAAATACTGCTCTGAGCATTGCTTTTCTTGTGTTGATACTGAGGTATGGCGCTTTTGTGCTGTTTAAGCCAATTCCAACTACAACCTTGTCAAACAGGGGTAATGAACGTTTAAGTATATCAACGTGAGCTTTTGTAACCGGGTCGAATGAGCCTGGAAAAAGGGCGATTTTCATTATATTTCTTGTTTTTCCACTATGGGCGGATTGATTAATTAAAAAGGGTTTTTAGATATTCAGATTTGCTTTGTCAAGCTTTTTGATTAAAGTTAAGTTTTTTTGGATATAATCAATCTTCATTTTCAAGTGGATTTTCTCTGAAAAAACTAAAAGAAGAGGAACCATATTTTCGTTGTTCGGTATAATTAGGGTGATTATCTAATTTTTTCATACTCGGATGTTCTATGATCAGGCATCCATCAGGTTTTAAGAGTTTAAGGTCAAAAATTATTGAAGCAATAACATTGATCTGGGGTAGGTCATAGGGCGGATCAGCAAATATCAGGTCATACTTTTCTGTTTCCGACTCCAGAAATTTAAATACGTCTGCCTTAATTGGCTTAATTGATGGAAGATCATACTGTTTCACTAATGTTTTGAGGTAATTATAACAGCCAAAATCCCTGTCTACCGAACAGATGTCTGGAACTCCGCGTGATGCAAATTCCATTGAAATATTTCCGGTTCCGCTAAAAAGATCCAATACTTTAATTCTTTCAAAATCCAACTGGTTAAAAAGGATATTAAAAAGTGCTTCTTTGGCTATATCGGTTGTTGGTCTGACCGGTAATTTCGTAGGAGGGTTTAAGCGCAGGCCTTTTAGTTTCCCGCCTATTATTCGCATTCGTCTAAACTAATTAATGAAAAATAGGTGTACGGACTTATTTTATCAAATATTTCGGGATGATTAACAATCAGTTTACCATCAGCAAACAGAGGCTTTGGGAAATATTTCAGGCTTCTTTGAAAATATTCATCTTCTTCTGAGGCAATAGCTCCCGATAAAATCAGGCGGGTATCATTTAAGTCAAGTGCTAAGGCATCGATAGTATTGAGTAAAAAGTAATTAAACTCATCGGGGTTGATACATTCAATTATATTATAAAATGCAAGTTCAGATTTCTTAAGACAAGCAATCTGTATATGACCTGAATTGAAATCAACGAATAGACTAGTCCCATTTTTGTCGGGATTGGTTTTCTTTATTCCGGCTATAAAAGAACTGGCCTGGCTATAGATTCGAGGTTTATGAAAGATCTGGTTAAGCGAAAGATTGAAATTGGCATCGATTGCAAAAATGTTTCTGATCTTTGCCGATCTGATTCTATTCGTCAGAATCAGGTCAGACGCCAGAGGATTAATGAATTTTGCATATTCCTGTTCCTGCTCATTTTCATATAATTCTTCGGGAATGAATGTGAACTTATAAGAATCGAATGAAACCTTGATCTTACTAAACGGGTATCTAAATTCACGTTTACATTCCGGGAGTTTCTCAATTGCAAAGATGAGATCATTCAGGTTACTAATCTCGGGCAATTTGTATTCAGCGAGAGCTCTGAGTTCATCTCTAACCTTATCAATAATTGCATATTGAAGTTTTCCGGCACCAATATGGATCAAAAGATCGCACTTGGCTGCCGTTTGAGATTGTAAAGCATTATCAACTAAGTGAAGTGTTTTGATCATTAAAAGCAAAAATATAGTTTCTCAGCAATATTTTACTCATTCATCCAAATTACAACATCAATTATTTTCAATCGATTTTATGCTTCCGGAAAAAAATAGATGCATTATTTGCAACTTGCGGAAATGTATATCCGGGATCTTATTGAGCAAAATTTTGGCAATACACCTACAGCTCAGCAAAGGGAAGTATTTGAATTACTGGAGAGATTTCTTCCCTCAACAATAGCTGATGAATGCTTTATTCTGAAAGGTTATGCTGGAACCGGTAAAACCACATTGATAAGTGCACTGGTTAAGGTATTGCCTAAGATAAAGCTTAAGTCGGTATTACTGGCACCCACTGGAAGAGCAGCTAAAGTAATCAGTAATTACTCCGGCAGAAAGGCATTTACCATTCATAAGAAAATATACCGTAAGAAAGTTGCTGCAAGTCCCGAAATGAATTTTGTATTGGGCGAAAATATTATGGAGAATACCTTATTTATTGTTGACGAGGCTTCTATGATATCCGACCAGGTACATGATTATAGTCGTCATAGTCTTTTGCAGGATTTGATCTCCTATGTTTACAATGGGAAAAATTGTAAACTGATGCTGGTAGGTGATACCGCGCAATTACCACCTGTAGGTTCAGCGATTAGTCCGGCCCTCAACAAAGAATTTATTTCTGATAAGTTTCTGCTGAATGTTTTTACTTATGAACTCACAGATGTAGTCCGTCAGGAAAAGGAATCGGGAATATTATTTAATGCTACACAGCTTCGTGAGCTGGTTCGAAAAGGAGAGGAGGTTTTTCCTAAATTCAGGATTAGGGGATATAAGGATATTTTCAGAATGACTGGTGAGCGTCTTGTTGAAGGACTGAATTATGCCTATGATAAATATGGAATGGAGAATACCATTGTCATCTGCCGTTCTAATAAAAATGCGAATGCATATAATCAAAATATCCGCAACCGGATTTTATACCGAGAAGAAGAACTGAGCGGTGGAGATCATATTATGGTTGTTCGGAATAATTATTTCTGGCTGAAGCCGGAAGATAATAGTGGTGATTTTATTGCAAACGGAGATATAGCCAGGATACGAAAGGTGAGGAGGACTGAAGAACAGTATGGTTTCCGTTTTGCCGAACTGCTTATTGAATTGATTGATTACCCTGATCAGGAACCATTGAGCTGCAAAGTGATGCTGGATACCTTGTATTCTGAAACTCCAAGTCTTTCAAGTGCAGACAGCAAGCGCTTTTATGAAGCGGTAATGCAGGATTATATGCATATTGAAAACAAGAAGTTCAGGATGGAGGAACTAAAAAAAGATCCTTATTACAATGCCCTACAGATCAAATTTGCATTTGCAGTAACTTGTCACAAGGCACAGGGCGGACAATGGCCGGCTGTTTTTATAGATCAGGGATATCTTACAGATGAAATGCTAAATACAGAATTCCTAAGATGGCTTTATACCGGTGTAACACGCTCTAACAAGGAGCTATTTCTAGTTAACTTCAGCGATCAGTTTTTTTCAGAGAATACCAGCAAGGTCGTTTGAGCACAACCGAATTATTTTTTTGATGCCGGGGATGAGATAAGTGCTTGTATGTGTGTTTTTTACAGGTACTCGCGACTGACTGGTGAAATTTTGCAATAATCAATAGAGAGAATTACAAGCCGGATTATAATCATCAGAACTCAAATAACATTAATTATGACCTCAGCCTTCAGGAACTGACTTATCTATTTTGTAAGAGGGGCTTTATTTTTTCAATAATTCATTTTGAAGCAGATTTTTCAACTCATTTAATTTTGCAGGGTTTGTCGAAGCAAGATTATATCTTTCAGATGGATCTCTGCTAAGATCATAAAGTTGTTCTGTTTCATCATTACCATATTCGATATCTATTTTAGGATTATAAGCAGGGCCTTTGTTCGGTTTGATGTATTTCCAGTTTCCCTGTACAATACTTAAAGTACCAGACTGCTCGATAATATGAGCCCGTCCTTTATTTTCATTACCCAGCCAGGTTTTTAACTGGTTTTGACTGTCTGAGGCTGAGGCTACATCATAATTTTGGTTCGTCAAAGCTGCCATGCTAGCCAGTAAATCTACCTGAGAAATTAATGCACCTGAAACTTCACCTGCTTTTACCGATGAATGTCTCACAATAAATGGCACCCTTGTACCAGCTTCAAAAGCACTGTATTTACCTCCCCTTAATCCTGCGGCAGGTTTATGTTTTCCAATATTTTCTTTCGAACCATCATGGTATCCATCATCTACAACGGGGCCATTATCGCTTGTCAGGATAACCATTGTATTTGAACTCAGTTGCAGTGAGTCGAGTAATTTCATGAGCTGTCCCACTGAATCATCAAACTGCAAAATGGCATCACCCCTGTTTCCAAGGCCACTTTTGCCAAGGAACCGGGAATTAGGGACCCTTGGAACATGGATATCATGGGTAGAGAAAAACAGGAAAAATGGATTTTTGCTGTTTTTTGAAATAAATTCTTTGGCTTTGTCAGTGATTCGCTGAGCAATATCTTCATCCTTCCAAAGTGCACTGGTTCCGCCAGTCATATAACCAATACGGCCTACTCCATTTATTATGGTGTTATCATGGCCGTCAGAGTGTTTCATCCTTAAAAGTTCCGGGTTGTCTTTTCCTGTTGGCCATTGACCTATTTTATTTACATAATTAACCTCAATCGGGTCTTTAGGATCCAGATTTACAACATGATTATTCTCTACATAAACACAAGGTACACGGTCGCCGGTCGCAGGGATAAGAAATGCGTAATTGAACCCAATGTCCAGTGGTCCATTAGATATCTTTCCATTCCAGTCAGGACCTTCTGTTCCGCCAAGGCCAAGATGCCATTTTCCTACAACTGCTGATTGATAACCTGCTTTACCAAAGACTGAAGCGACACTCTGCTGCCCACCTTTAATCAAAGCAGAAGCATTTCCAGGAGCTATTCCGGTATCATTTCTGCGGAATGCGTAGCGGCCTGTAAGCATAGAATATCTGGATGGCGTACAGGTTGCTGAAGTGCTGTAACCTCTTGTGAATCTGGTGCCTTGTTTGGCTAATTTGTCAATATTAGGTGTTTTTATCGCTTTAGCACCATAACAACTGAGATCACCATAACCCAGGTCATCAGCGTAAATGAGTATAACATTTGGCTTTTGTGCGAGTGATTTTACAGCCAGGACCAGAAATAAAATTAAAAAACGATACTTCATGTTTAGGTATTAAGAATTTGATCTAATGTGCTAGTTTCTAATGATTTTCGGGTCTATAAATTCCCAGTCAAGTATATGAGGATGAATATGTTCACGCTTAACAATGGCATCCATCTTTTCAATAATAGAAGGGTTTTTATCTGCAAGATTATTACGTTCAAACTTATCGGCCGAGAGATCAAAAAGCTCCCATGCTCTTTTGGGGTTCTTTCTCACATCTGTTTTTACCCCTTTCCAGTTTCCAATTCTGACGGCAAGTTGTCCACCATTTTCCGGATACTCAAAATAAAGGAATTCATGTTTTTTCTGCTCTGGACCTTTGCCCAATAGTTCCGGAAGTAATGACTTCCCATCAGTGGCAGGTATTTTCGAGCCTGTTAACTCTGCAAGGGTAGGCATTATATCATATTGAACAGATAAATGATCACTCACAGTATTCGCTTTTATATGATTTGGCCATCTTGCAATAAATGGTACTCTTATTCCGCCTTCATAAAGCTCCATTTTTAGTCCTCGTAAACCTGCTACACTATTAAAAAACTTTGTATCGACCCCGGTCGAGAAGGTAGCACCATTATCACTTGAAAACATGATAATCGTATTCTCATCCAGTCCGAGTTTTTTTATTCTGTCCATTATAATCCCTACCTGATCATCAAGATAGCTGATCATTGCAGCATAGGTCGACAGCGGGTATTTATTCGGAGCATAGCCATTTTCGCCATAATAGGGCTTTTCATCAAACTGCCCGATGTATTTCCTGACGTATTCTTCGGGAGCCTGCAAAGCCAAATGTGGCAGGGTATAAGGCAGGTATAAAAAGAAAGATTTTTTTTTATTTTGCTCAATAAAACTTAAGGCCTTCTGAGTGAATTTGGCGGGTGCATAATCTTTACCTCTGAACTTTTCAAAATCAGCATCTGTTGCAGTCTTTGGGTCAATTCTTCCATGTACACTGAATACATGATTATTCAAAGTGTCCCATTTGTCATTCTCCCAGAGATGAGTAGGGTAAAAATTATGAGCCTGTTTCTGATCCAGGACTCCATAATAATATTCGAAGCCATGGTTTAGTGGACTTCCAGTGGTCTTTGTAACTCCCATCCCCCATTTTCCGACAAGGCCGGTATGATAGCCTCTTTCTTTGAGCATTTTTGCAATTGTGTAAGCTCCTTCGTGTAAGGGCATTTGCCCACCCTCCAGACTATCAGCAAAACCACCAAGCTCGTAATTTCCTCTGATATAAGAATGTCCGGAATGTTTACCCGTCATCAGGATGCTTCTGGATGGAGCACAAACAGGTGATCCACTGTAATGTTGTGTAAATCGCATACCCTCTTTTGCCATCTGGTCAAGATGAGGCGTTTTGATTTTGCTTTGACCATAACTTCCTAATTCACCATATCCAAGATCATCGGCATAGATGTATATAATGTTAGGTCTTGCTTTCTGCTCCTGCGCATGGTTCAGCAAAGGAATAAAGGCAAACAAAACATACAAGCCGGATGCTCTTAAATGTTTTTTTAGAGGATGCGCTGATATGCTGAACATTTTATAGATAAGAATTAAACAGAATATGATTCACAAGATATAAAAATGCAGACATTTTTCAGCCAATATTATATTGGATGTGAAGAGGCACTACCCTCTGTTTATAAACAAGCTTTTTACTATATGAGCATTATCATTTGGTTTTATTATTTAAATTAACATGAGTTCGAAATAACTACAAAGCTAAGAAGAGCTGTTTTGTATCGACAAGATCCAATTTGAGGGATGGTTTTTTATCATTAATTGATAAGTGATCAAATCAGCG
>CAZGWG010000041.1:0-23050 GCA_964529165.1 uncultured Sphingobacterium sp. | reverse complement strand
GAATAAGCAGTATCGCATCTTTCAAAGTTAATAAAATCGTGCCTCAGTGTTGTTAAATAGTGTTAAATCATATAATCTTTAAAGGATTGACCTATTATTACTGTAGTCTTTCAGGCAAAACTGCAGCAGGATCATCAATATCTGTCAAGTTAACCGCCTCAACGCCTGTAATTTCAGGAACAGCACGTTTAATTGCCTGTTCAATACCCGCTTTAAGGGTCATTATACTCATCGGACAAGAGCCGCATGAACCTAATAGACGTAAGCGAACAACTTTTTCCGGAGTTATTTCTTCAATTGATACATTCCCACCATCTGTTTCAAGATATGGGCGGATTGTATCTAATGCAATTTCAACTCTTTTCAATAAATCCATGATATCGTATTTATATAAAGATACAAAAAAAATAAAAAATGCTATTTAGCCGCATTCAGAATGGCTACCTGCTGAGCTACCCGTTCTGCAATCTGTATAAACACCGGACCCAGAATATTATCTTCTTCAAGAATAACCGGCTTCCCGACATCCCCGGCATCACTAATGCTCTTCACCAAAGGTATCTCTCCTAAAAAAGGCGCATTAAATTGTTCTGCAAGAGCCTTTCCACCATTCTTTCCAAATATATAGTACTTATTTTCCGGTAATTCTGCCGGAGTAAAATAAGACATGTTTTCAACCACACCAATCAGAGGAATCTTGATGGAATCCATAAGGAACATTCCAACACCCTTCCGCGCATCAGCAAGCGCCACATTCTGCGGGGTAGTTACGATCACCGCTCCTGTAACCGGAAATCCCTGCGAAACAGTAATATGGATATCGCCTGTGCCCGGAGGAAGATCAACTACCAGATAATCCAGTTCACCCCAGTCAGCATCATTAAACAATTGCTTTACTGCAGTCGAAACCATTGGTCCGCGCCATGGCACAGGTTGATTAGGATCAGTAAAAAACCCGATAGACAGTAATTTGATTCCGTATTTTTCAATAGGTTCAATTCTGGTCTTTCCTTCTGCATTCTGAGATGCCTTAGGCCGGGCATCTTCTACCCCAAACATAATCGGAACAGATGGTCCGTAAATATCTGCATCAATCAAGCCTACACTGGCACCCTTCTTTGCAAGGCCAAGTGCCAGATTTACCGCTACCGTTGATTTCCCTACACCCCCTTTACCCGATGCAACAACAATGATATTTTTAATACCTGCCAGACTTCTTTCAGGCCGGCTGGTAACTCTGGAAGTCATATTGATTGACAATTCAGCATCTTTACTAACAAAATGCCAGATTGCATTCTTACAGGCATTTTCGAGCATTGCTTTCATCGGACAGGCCGGAGTAGTAAGAACTACCGAAAAACTAAGCTTATTTCCGTCGATCTTCAGATCTTCAATCATATTCAATGTAACCAGATCTTTCTTAAGATCCGGATCCTCAACATGACGTAATGCATTATATACCTGTTCCTGTGTAATCATTTTTGAATATAAAGGAGAAATTATTTTTACTAAGTTTATCGCAAATCTACTAAAAGCGGAAGGCTTATTGTTAAAGGTTTATGGTTTTTACAGTGAACTGACCTGTAAAACCCGGCTTTTCAAACATAAATACCTTAACTTACCCTTAAGTGGAGATATCAAGCCATGCAGATACCCAAAAAATATTATAAAATTATCCCTATCGTATCAATCAGCCTTCTGGGTTTGCTTTTGATTGGTGGTGTAATTGCTTTTACTAAACGTGAAGCATTACTTAGCTCAGTTATAAAAAAGGCTATTTCTAAGGCGGATAAAGAATACAATCTTGAACTAAAGATAGAAAGTGCCAGCTTTGTAGGATTAAGCAGCGTTAGCTTTAAGAATATTACATTGGTCCCACGCGGTCAGGATAGCCTGGCCAGAATACTGAATTTCAGAGTAGGTGTAAAACTATTGCCTTTAATTTTTGGAGATATCAAACTTTCTGAGATCAGACTCGATCGGGGAACAATCAATCTGGTTAAAAGAGATTCAGTAAGCAATTATGATTTCATTTTTCGAAAGAAAAAATCAGATGAAGCCGAAGAAAAGACTGAGCTCGATCTGGCCCGACTGGCAAACAACCTGATCAATAAATTTTTATATAAAATCCCGGATGATATGGATATCAGGGATTTTGAGATCAAATTCAGGGATGATTCCGGTTCGGTAAGTTTATTCACCCGAAGTGCAACAATCGACGATGGAGATGTAAATTCAACCATTCTGATAAACGGAAATGAATCAACCTGGCATGTAGAAGGAACCGTAGATCCGGGAGATAAACAACTTGACCTAAAACTTTTCGCAGATAACAAAAAAGTAGAATTACCCTATCTCGAGAAAAGATTCGGACTCAAACTGAATTTTGATACTGCTACAACCGAAATGAGAGGGGTTAACCGAAGCGGCAGTCAACTCGAAGTAAATGGCTCCTGGAGAGTTAAAAACCTGCTGATCAATCATTCAAGAATTGCAGGGAATGACATTGTTGTTCCTGACGTATCCATGGATGCAGATATGGTCTTCGGAAAAAATTTCATTGCGATTGACAGCACTTCTACTATTCATCTCAAGAACATTGAGCTGCACCCCTTTATAAAATATACAATCAGCCCATCTAAAATTTACGAGCTCAAACTTCACACTGAAGAACTGGATGCGCAGGAGTTAATGAACTCTTTTCCTAAAGGTCTTTTCGAATCCCTGGAAGGAATAGAAGTGAGCGGAAAACTGCAGTATGATCTCAATTTTCATCTTGATTCTCAAAATCCGGATAGTGTAATTTTTAATTCACGTTTAAGAAACGAAGGATTCAAGGTTACCAAATGGGGTAAAACTAATCTTCAAAAGATCAACAGCACCTTCGTTTATACCCCTTATGAATATGGAAAACCCATGCGGAACATCATTATTGGACCAGAAAACCCAAATTTTGTTCCCATAGATCAGATCAGTCCCTATTTAAGGAATGCCTTACTTACGGCAGAAGACCCTTCATTTTATAGTCACAATGGTTTTGTAGAGGCCTCTATCCGAAGTTCCATTATAACTAACTTCAAAGCAAAGGCTTTTAAAAGAGGAGGAAGCACTATTTCTATGCAGTTGGCAAAGAATGTCTACCTGAATCGGCAAAAAACCCTCGCCAGAAAGATCGAAGAAATCCTCATCGTCTGGATTATGGAGAGTGGCAAACTTTCAAGCAAGCAGCGCATGTTTGAAACTTATCTCAACCTTATTGAATGGGGAAGAAATGTTTATGGTATTGGAGAAGCATCCAGATATTATTTTGATAAACACCCTTCTGAACTCAGTCTTGGGGAAAGCATTTTCTTAGCAAGCATTGTTCCACGTCCAAAATCAGGACTGTACAGGTTTGAAGGAGACGGCAGTTTAAGGTCGGGCCTTTCATCTTATTTTAACTTTATCGGCGGAATTATGGCGCGGCGCGGTTTAACAGAGCAGGATAGCACTGGTTATGGATTCTGGAATGTCAGATTAAAGGAAAGCCTGAGATCAGGTATACCAACAGCAGATTCACTTATTGTTGATAGTCTGCTGATTGATGACGAACCAGAAGATAAAGAAAGTTTTCTGCAGGGGATCTTTGGCAGGAAACGTCAGGATACCCTACAGGTAAAAGAACCCAACAAACCGAAAACAACAGCCCGCGACAGCAGTTCTGTAATAAGCCCGAGCCGCAAGGAAAGAAGGGAACAGCGCAAAAAGGAACGGGATTCAAAAAATAAAAATCAATAATAAAACCCTTATATCTAAATTTATGCCATGAGGATAGAAATTGATGAGAAGAATTTTGAGTTAATGTTGTCATTGGATCAGATCGAAAAGCGAATCCGCCTATTGGGTATCCAATTAAATGTAGATTTTGAAAACCGAGTTCCGGTTTTTGTAGGTGTCTTAAACGGCAGCTTCATCTTCCTTGCAGATCTGATGAAAGAGATAAATATTGCCTCCGAAATTACTTTTGTAAAAGTATCATCCTATAAAGGTGATAAAAGCAGCGGAAAAGTTAAGGAAGAGCTTGGCCTCCAAATGTCATTAAAAGACAGGGATGTAATATTGGTAGAAGACATTGTAGACAGCGGTAAAACCCTTCGCTATTTACTGGATATGATCTATAAAGAGAAGCCTGCCTCTGTAAATGTATGCACCCTGTTGATGAAGCCTAAATCATTAAAAACAAAATTTGATGAAATATGCTATGTAGGATTCGAAATACCCGATGACTTTGTGGTAGGATTCGGGCTTGATTACAATGGTTTGGGTAGAAATCTTAATGATATATACCGTGCTGTATAATTCGTAAATTATACATTCTCTAAACCCCTTTAAATCTAAAATCGTAATTTCGCAGCGCTATGAGCTATAAAAAAATGACCATTCACAAAGAAGGCTATACATCGATAGCACTTTGTATCCTTTTTATATTCGTCCTGAATGCGATTATTAATTTTCTTCTTCCAGAAACTGTATGGTTTCGCTGGATTATATATATTCTTTCTTTTGCCCTGTTTATCATCATTCTTCAGTTTTTCAGAAATCCATACATAGAGGTCGTAAAAAATGATAATCATATTTTATGCCCTGCCGATGGCAAGGTGGTGGTAATTGAAGAAACCGAAGAAACTGAATATTTAAAGGACCGAAGAATTCAGGTATCTGTATTTATGTCGCCAATAAATGTTCATGTAAACAGAAACCCTATTTCGGGAATTGTAAAATATTTCAAATACCATCCTGGTAAATTCCTGGTCGCATGGCATCCAAAATCATCTACAGAAAACGAACGTACAACTGTAGTGATTGAAAATAAGCAGGGAGTACCTGTATTGTTCAGGCAAATTGCTGGAGCCCTGGCAAGAAGAATTGTATGTTATTCTGAAGAAGGCCAACCTGCAGAACAGGGAGAGGAATTCGGATTTATTAAATTCGGTTCAAGGGTTGATGTTTTCTTACCGCTGGGAACAGAAATCAAGGTTGGTTTAGGAGAAGTAGTGAAAGGAGGAATCACCGTTCTTGCTCATTTAAAGCAGTAATTCAAATATAAAAAGAGAGCCGATCTCTTCATACGAGTTTTTATTCCCTGAAGTCTATAAATGAATTTGATTATAGATGCTGTTCTGTTGACTATTAAGGCTTTTCTATAATTTGGAAATCTGCTATAATGCTCATGCCCAGCTTTCCGCTCATACCCCACAGACCTTAATCCACAAGGCGGTATCCGCTGCAATCGGGTTTAAGAACATCAGAAACGCTATTAAACCCGATGTAACCCTAACAGATTACAAAGGACTAAGCTATGCCTGCTACGCCAGGAGGTTTCTCCCCGATGTATTCGTGAAAAACAGTTTGTGAAGGAAATGCAAAATCAGCACCATTCGCAGCAACAATGCTCATAATCTTATAATTAAGATCCTCACGAATATGCATGTATTCAGTGTAATCAACTATTTCAATGAAATAGAGCACCTGAATAAATAAGGCTGAATCACCAAAAGAATCGAAAGTAACCAGGGTATCATTACTGGTTGCCGGATGATCATTTACAACCTGCTGCATTTCTTTAGAAATCTTCCTCATTACTTCGGCAGGAGTATCGTATCTGAGTCCGATATTGAACTTCATACGCCTGAGGTTTCGAAGACTTAGATTTTCCAGAGGGCTGTCAACCATTTTCTTATTTGGAATAACGACCAGCGTTTTATCCAGCGTACGAATTACCGTACTTCTGAATCCAACCTTTTCAACGGTACCCTCAAACTTATCAATTCTAATCAGATCGCCCACCAGGAAAGGCTTATCGGCAAAAATTGTAAACGATCCTAGAAGGTTCTGAAGGCTATCCTGAGCCGCCAGTGCAACCGCAATACCACCAATACCCAAACCGGCAATAATTGTGGCCACATTAAGGTTAAAAACAGAGCCCAGTATAACAAAAAATGCAAAGATGACGGTTATAATCTTTGAAAGCTCCTTAATAAAAGGAACCATCTGATCGTCAGATTTGGATAAAGTTAAAGAAGCCTTATACTTAAATACATGAGCAATAAAATCTATTATTCTCAACACTATCCAGAAAGCAGAAAGAATAAAAAGCAATAAAATTACCTTATCAATAACCTGTACCACCTTTAACTCATAAAGCGTACGAACGTTATTTACAAGATTAGTCCTCCTGAATATAACTTCATTCAAAGGGTAGTCTAGCTGATTGATAGACAGATAAATCACAATCAGGGTGATGAGGACTTCAACAGGCTTCAAAAGCATGTCAATAAATACCTTTGGTTCTGTATCCGGCTCAATCTTCTTGAAAAACATGAACATCAGTCTGTTCAATGATTTGGAAAACACCCGTTTTAATAATAATCCAAAAAGCAGGATAGCAGAAAAATACAGGTAGTTTCTAAGACTATTTCCAAAAAATATTTGTTCAAGAAACTCGGTATTCATGATATATAAATTAGTAACCCAATCGCTATCGGATGAGAGAATGAGTTAATAAGCAAATTAATATCTCGTTCTCTTTAAAAATAGTAGAATAAAGCGGGATATAATTAATATTCGCCTTAATAATAGCTTTCAAAAAAGCCTGAAAACAAAAAAGCCTCCCGGAGATGATCCGGGAGGCAATAAAACTATAAATAAATTATACTCTTTTAGACTTGATACGAGCAGCCTTACCAGTTAATTCACGCAGGTAGAACAATTTCGCTCTGCGAACTTTTCCATGACTGTTCACTTCAATCTTATCGATGTTCGGAGAATTAACAGGGAAGATACGCTCTACACCTACTCCATTCGACATTTTACGTACAGTAAAAGTCTCATTTACACCCACACTATTTCGCTGGATAACAACACCCTGATAAATCTGGATACGTTCTTTATTTCCTTCGCGAATTTTATAGTGAACACTAACTGTATCACCAGATTTGAATGCAGGAACTTGCTTTTTAACCGCTGCCTGCTCTTCAACAAATTTTACTAAATCCATGATTTTAAGCTCTTAAAGTCGATTTTTAGCCCGTAAAAATCGGACTGCAATATTAGGAAAAAAAATTTACTTAAAAAAGTTTGTTCTGATATTTTTCCATTTTTATTTATCAGGCTGGATTTTCAGACAGGGGATTAGCATCCTTTATTCCAGCAAATCGGGCCTGCGCTTTTTTGTACGCTCAAGAGCCTGCTCATGCCTCCACTCATTAATAGCTGCCTCATGTCCGCTTAATAGAATATCAGGCACCTTATGCCCCTGCCAGTCGGCCGGACGGGTATACACCGGCGCATCCAGCAACTCTCCCTGAAAGGAATCAGATAAAGCCGAAGTTTCATCATTCAATACGCCCGGCAGTAATCTTACTATGCTATCAACCAAAACCGCCGCAGGCAGCTCTCCTCCCGAAAGAACATAATCTCCGATCGAGATTTCCCTGCTAACAAAAATATCCCTGATCCTTTGGTCAATCCCCTTATAATGGCCTGCCAGAATAATCACATTCTTTTTATCAGAAAGTTCATTGGCCATACTCTGATTGAGTGTCTCACCATCAGGTGTCATAAAAATAATCTCGTCATAATCACGTTCTGATTTTAGTTTTTCAATGCAATTAGCAAATGGCTGGATGCTCATTACCATTCCGCTGCCACCGCCATACTGGTAATCATCAACTGACTTTTGCTTATTATTTGAATAATCCCGAAGATTATGGACAACAATCTCGGCGAGTCCCTTGCTTTGTGCCCGCTGCAGAATCGAATGTGCAAAAGGACTTTCAAGCAAAGCCGGTAAAACGGTGATAATATCAAAACGCATGGTGCAAAGATAGGGATGAGAAACGGGATATGAGAAACGGGATATGAGAAACGAGAAGTGAGATGGTGGACGGTGCTCAATCCGAAAATTTGTATGGGCTACTTTGGATGAACATTATGAAAAATATTAACTTACGACTATTCCTAAATCAGAAAAATGAAAATATATCTACAGTGGACCATTATTATTCCGGCATTAGCCTGGCTTTTGTTTTTTTCAGGACTAGTTTATGACAGCAGTTTCTTTCAAATAATTGCAAGTGTTCTGCTTATACTGAGTGTGATGTCGGCAGTGCATCATTCTGAAATAATAGCAGAAAGAGTAGGGGAACCTTATGGAACCATTATACTGGCTATCTCTATAACCGTTATTGAAGTGTCAATTATTGTTTCCCTGATGCTTACTGAAGGACCGGAGGCCGCTTCATTAGCCAGAGATACTGTATATGCTGCCACAATGCTTATTCTGAATGGCATCATCGGCCTTTGCCTGCTGATCGGTGGCTTAAAACATTACGAACAGAATTTTTCAGCATCCTCTGTAACCATAGCACTGGTTTCGCTGGTTTCTATCATTGTATTTACACTGGTGTTTCCAACTTTCACTAAAAGTGTTGTGGGATCATATTATTCTATTCCTCAGCTCGTTTTTGCTTCCATTGCCTGTCTTGTTATCTATTCCTCATTCTTATTTGCACAAACCAGCAGATACCGCCAATACTTTCTGACAATTGGATCAGACGAAAATGAAGAGGCTGCTGAACCTATAATCATCACAAACAAGGTCTTCCTTACGAGCCTTATTTTCCTGATTGTAAGCCTGGGTATTGTTGTATTACTGGCTAAAACACTTTCTCCTACCATCGAAAGCATAATTACAAACTACAGTCTGCCAAAATCATTAGTAGGGGTGGTCATTGCAGCAATTATTCTATTGCCAGAGGCAATTGCAGCAATTATCGCTGCCCGAAAAAACAGACTTCAAACTAGTATCAACCTGGCTCTGGGTTCTGCTTTAGCCAGTATTGGCCTGACTATCCCTGCAGTTGCAGTAGTCTGTATCCTGATGGATATGCCCGTTATTTTAGGTCTGGATATAAAATCCATTGTTCTTTTAGGCTTATCGGTATTTACCGTTATGCTGTCCTTAAGCAGCGGGAAGTCAAATATTGTTTACGGCGTGGTGCTTCTGGTAAATTTATTTGCCTTTATATTTTTGATGATATACCCTTGATAGAAACGAATACCCGCCATCTGATGAAGAAGTAAATACTGTTGGTCATCAATCTGTCTGAAAAAAATAATCCAATTCTGGCGCATAGATTAAAGTAAACGAATAAAAACAGCCTTTCTGAAAAAAATCATTTGATTTAATTAAAAGTTTATGCAACTTTGATGCAATTGTGAATAGAATGATTAATTATTCTTCCGGGACAAATAAATTGCTGAGACTTACCGCATCAACATTGGTGTTTGTAATTCTTTTTATTCATAGTGCCCATGCGTTTCACAATCATAGTCAGGGCAAAACAAAATCTCAGAAAAACGATCAGTCAAACATTGAAACCGATTCACCTGCCTGTTCAATTTGCTATTATCTTGTAGAAAAACAAAGCAAACAGCTAAACTATGCTCCCGAAAACAGCTTTATATTTATAAATCCCGGAACTGAAAACCTAATTGTATTCAGTTTATGTTTAATACCCAATCTATCATTCCCCGGTTATACTAATAAGGGCCCCCCATCAAGCTGATCCAAGCATTCCTGAGTCCTTAACGGACACCCATTTTTAGCACATCCGACGCATTTCATAGTACGTCTGAATCCCAATTTGCTTAGCCAGTACCCATTCGGCCGGATAATAATCCTGAAGCTGTATGAGATCAAAACCGGCTAACAGCCCTGGTGAAGCAGCCCTACGTTTTCGTCAAATCACAACTATTTAATCCGGATTTATATCAACAAATAATGACCCGATCATTTGTCTCAATCTGCCTGATCCTGCTTTTTACACTTCAATTGCCGCAGGGTTTTTCACAACAAAAGAAAATAACCATTACGGGCATTATATTAAAAAGTGAAGACAAGACACCAATTGAAGGTGTCTTTATACAATCGTTACAATCAAATTACTACTCATTAAGTGGCCCCGGGGGTGAGTTCACTTTAGCCGGACAATCAGCCGGAAAAATAGTATTGAATTTTTCCCTTCTTGGTCGGAAGGCAATCCAGGAAACACTGCTCTCATTAAATGATACATCCATTGTTATCTATCTTGAGATGTTGTCTTTGTCAATGAAAGAGGTTTCAGTTGTTGCACAACAAAGAAAAACAGGCTCCTCTTCCGTCATAAACAGAACAGCTATAAAACATACACAACCTGTTAGTCTTGCTGATGCGCTTCAGCTAATTCCTGGGCAATTGGCTGTCAATCCCGATCTCTCTTCAGCCCAACAAATAAACCTCCGACAGGTTCCAAGCAATTCGGATGCGTCAAGAGCAAATGCGATGGGGACTGCTGTTCTTATGGACGGAATTCCCCTTTCTAACAATGCAAATATGCAAACCAATGTGACGATTCTGAACTCTCCTGCTGGTACACTTCCGGCGTTTTCTTCTGTTGCAGGACGAGGAAACGACCTGAGACAAATCCCGGCAGATCAAATTGAGGCCATCGAAGTCATACGCGGTGTTCCTTCAGCCCGCTATGGAGATCTTACCACAGGAGCCATTTTGGTTACAACCCGTGCAGGCGCATTTAAACCCCAATTCACAAGCCGCTTAAATCCTAATCTGATAGAGCAAAATGCTGGTTTTGGAGTAAAATTAAAAGGAAACAGCGTCCTATCTGTTGATAATGATCTTACGATTTCGCAGGATGATCCACGGAACACCCTTTCACAATTTACGCGAATTACCTCTCAATTCACATGGTCGAAACCCTGGTTAGAAAACAATAAACTATTTACCACGGCAAGGATTGCCCTCTTCAGCACCATTGATGAAAATAAACAGGATCCTGATGATCTTCGCTACCAACGTAAAATCTATAGCCGCGACAGAGGATTCAGGTTCAGCAGCAATGGCAAGTTAAATGCAAATACCTCTCTGTTTTCATCCATAAATTATGACTTCGGACTAAGTTATACAATACAGGATAGCTATTTGCAGGAACTAGTAACCCGAGATCTTTTTCCGGTAAGTGATGCCACAACAAATATTACCAAGGTTGGAAAATATGGAGCAAGCGAATATTTAAGTGTAGTAAATACCTCGGGCAAGCCGCTTTCAATTTATGGGAGACTGGAAGGAACGATCTTTAAAACCTCTGCATCATTTCAGGAAAAAAACAATGTATCCAATCAACTGATCCTTGGTACGGAGTTTCGCCATGACGGTAATAATGGTTCAGGAAGAATTTTTGACCCTACAATGCCACCCCGTCAGAATTACAGTGCCGGAGACAGGCCGAGATCTTATTCGGATATACCCCCATTAAAACAATTGAGTTATTACGCTGAGAACAAATTTGCAACAAAACTGCTGAACAGAGAAGTCAATCTCCATACAGGTTTAAGACTTGATAATATTCAACCCATCAACCCCGTGAAAGGGAAGTTTGGAAATGTTTTGGCACCTCGAATCAATCTTGCGGTTGAAACTTTCAAAAATTTACGGATAAAAGCAGGTTATGGACTGACTTCAAAGGCTCCAACACTCTCCTACATCTATCCGGGTAACCGCTATTTTGATCTGGTCAATTTCAATTACTATGCCGCCAATCCCGCAGAAAGACTGGTAATGATTACAACAGTGGTTTTTGATACCAATAATGAAAACCTTAAATCATATACCTCCAGAAAGTTTGAAGCCGGACTCGACTATGAATTTTCAGGATTCTTCGGATACATCACCGCATTCAAAGAATTGAATAAAGGTGCATTCGGTACAAACCGGGAGGTTGCCGCCCTGAGTGTACTTAAATACCAAGCACTGGAACTACCTGCAGGAAAACCACCGGTTCTGAATCCTGTCCCTTTGAGGGTCGATCAATTTTATGCCGCCTATGATGTAACTGCAAATAACCGCAGAATTGAAAATACCGGCATAGAATTTCAGTTCGACACACCCCGATTAAGCAGTATAAATACATCTTTCAATTTCACTGGAGCATTTATAAAAACCGTTTCATACGATGATGGTAATGCCGTTGATGCAAACCGGGCTGTATTCAGTAATACGATACCCACACGTATTCCAATATTTAAATCGGGATTTGGAAACGAAGGACAACGCTTCAATACCAGTCTCCGCTTCGATACCCGGATTCCAAAATTGCGTTTCCTGCTATCGGGTTTGGTGCAAACAGTCTGGACAAACAGCAACAGAAATCTAAACCTTAGTCCATATCCTATTGGGTATGTAGACCAAATGGGTACTGTTGTTTACCTCAGCGAATCCGAAGCCCGTCAGAGTCAGTATCAGGATTTAAAAAGAGAACTCAATACTACACTTCAAAATCAGAATCTGGAACCGGCATTATGGCTGCTCAATTTAAGACTGAGCAAAGAGTTCAGAAACAAAAGCAGCTTGGCTTTCTATGTCAACAATGTACCCGGAGATCAGGGAAGACACTTTAATACCATTAGTCAAACCTATGTTAAACGCAATCAAAACCTCTTTTTCGGAGCAGAATTCACCATTAGTTTATAAATAACCACCGTTAAAATCATGAAAACAAGTACAAAAATCTTACTACTTATTATGGTTTACAGCTCACTTAACTGGGCTTGTAAAAAAAGGGACAATGCCATCCAGACAGCCACCGTACAGGTGAAAATTCAGTATCCCGACAATTACAGTGAACAAAACGTTGCAAATGCTGAAGTAAAACTAACCAGTAAATCTATTGGTAGCGTTTTCAGTGCCTTTAGCAATAGCTCAGGACTCGCCGTTTTTCAGGATGTTGTTCCAGGTACATACGATATTACAGTTACCAAGATTCTGAGCAATACAGATGCTCAGAATTTAACCGGTATTTCGCAAACATTGACTTTGAATGCCTCTAGAACAGATGTTTTGGTTGACCCGAGCAATGGATCTACCATTGAACTTAAGTTGTCAGGCTCAGCGGCAGGAAACCTTCTGATCAAAGAAGTTTATTATCCCGCATCCCGGACTGCAGCAGGAGGAACCTATTTTTCTGATCAGTTTGTAGAAATCTACAATAATTCTACTGATGTGATTTACCTTGACGGCCTTTGTATTGCTGATATCTTTGGTAATTCCGGTTTGATTAATACAACCTCATTACCCACACCTTTCAAAACGGATACAGATAATTCTTATGCATCAAATGTTTGGCGCATACCTGGAACAGGAAAGCAATTTCCACTGAACCCGGGTGCCAGCATAATTATTGCCCAGGATGGTGTGAACCATCAGGAGGCCACACTGAACCCTAATAGTCCGGTTGACCTTTCAAAAGCAGATTGGGAAACCTATAATGAACGTCCGGATAACCGGGATGCGGATGCACCCGGGGTACCAAACCTTGAAAAGCTATACTTCACCGGAGGTTTTGATTGGTTATTAACTGTTTTTGGTCCTGGATTAGTGATTTTTAGAACCGATGATTTCTCAAAGCTTGAGAAGTTGACCGCTCCGGGAAGCACCAGCACCACCCAGTATGTTAAAATTCCAAATACTATTGTCATCGATGCCTTTGAGGCTTTAAAAGATGCAGGAAGCGGAAGCTTTAAACGTATTCCGGTTGCTTTGGACGCTGGATTTGTATTTGCGTCCAATACCTATACCTCAGAAAGCTTCCGAAGAAAAACCAAAACCACTATAAATGGAAGAAGGGTTTTGCAGGATACAAACAACAGTGCGAGCGACTTTGAGCTGTTAACCAAACCTAGTCCGAAAGGATTTTAAAATATACAGATGTATAAAAAAAGGATTTTATTCTTATTTCCTATTCTGATTGCCATTGCTGGAATCCATCCGGCAATGGCTCAGAAAAAGGTGGATTCCCTGCTTTTATTTCGGGAGCAACTTGTAAACACTCATTGGAATACCTCCAAAAATCCTGTCTGGATCAAGGATATAAAAATGCCTGCCTTTACCCTTGGGGGTTTAATCTATGAACTTAAGGAAGGTAATTTCCGAAGACCGCAGGAGGCTGAAAAGGAACAAGTGACCGGTTTCGGGGCTGTGGGTTTTGGTCGCTTCAAGGGCTGGAAATTTTATGGTGATTTCAACTATTTAAAACTCTGGCGCAACAACATCAGTTTTTCAAATGTAGCCAGGCCTTATGATGGAAACCCCTTCATAACCGCAGATTCTCTTGGAGGAAACTGGAAGGGCGACCAGCTTAAAGGAAACCTGCAAATCGGTTTCCCGGAGTTCGGGAAATGGAACACCGCACTTGGACTCGATTATGAAACTGAACAAAGTGCAAGGCTTAATGAACCTAAACCTCTTTACCGTTTCCTAAATTATCAGGTTCAACCCTCCATTTCGTATGAACTCAATAAGAAGAATAGCCTAGGTTTAAGCCTGGCCTACAGCAGGAGAAACGAGACCGTTGAAACCGGTTTCTTTTCAGATAATAATCCGCCTTTATACAGCATTCGAGGTTACGGTACTTTCTCAAGAGGTCCTGTAGTTACAGCAGAACGGCAAACCACAGGATCAGGTCTGAAAGCAGGTTTAGACTATAAATACCATTCAGAAAACACTGTATTTCTGCTTGGTGCAAGAATTGGTCAGCGAACAGAAGATATAAACGACGGAGTATCAAGCCCGGTTTTTATTGGCGGATTTGATGAAACCCAGGCTGAAGTCTTTTTGTCTTATGAACGGAAATCCGAAACTAAAGGCTGGATATTGACTGGAATGGGTTGGATGAGAGATGGAACCGGTTATGACCCGGTTTTCAGAGCTGCTAACCCGGCCTATTACTTATCAGGTATCAGCAGCAGAATGGGTTGGTGGAAACAAATCAATGAGAAGAAATGGATTAACCTGAACACCCGACCGGGAATAAGCTATACCAACTATTTTGAAAGCGTGGCTAAAACCGAATGGACCAGTGTTATGCTTCATCAGGACATCAGCGCCGCATTTTCTTACCAGCTGAACGATAAACTAAAGCTTTTCGCCGAACCACTCATTGGTTTCCATCTTAACCTTCAAAAAAGCCTGGTTATTAACAGACCCGGAATTCTGGCGGAATTACTTGTTCGCCCAGACTATGCAGTGAACAGCACAAATTTCTGGAAAAGCATGCTCAGAACATCAGCAGAAATTAAGGCACGCGAATTCAGCTACCTGGTTCAACTCTCTTATCAGCACCTTAATGCCGGAGGACAATACCTAAATGGGGGAAAATTGGCATCAAAAATTACCTCCAGACTTCCATAAACATAATCTTTTAATCGATAAAAATGAATCAAAAATTACTGCTCTGCACCATTGGCATATTATTTATTGCCGCCTGTAGCACACCGCGCTTCGCCGCTAAGAAAGCTTATAAGAACCTATCCTCAGATGAGAAGGCATTAGCCGATACACTCATTATGAAAGCGCTTGATAATGAAGGGCTTTATACCGTAATCGGCCGGTTAAAATCTATGAGTAGTGTTACTGGTCTGCAATTATCTCTTGCTCAAAAAGATAGCTCAATCAAAGGAGCAAGGAACGTCTCAGATGTAAACTCTGCTGATCTTCAAAAACTGAAAAAGTATCAGCGGGTAATCAATGCGCTCCAATTCGGGGACCTGAAATTTACTATTTCACCATTCAAAATTAATCAGAAAGGTCAAAGAAACATGCAAATTAATGTATACCGTAGAAGTCTGATCGACTCCCTGATTAATGCCAACCAATCTTTTTACGGGCAATATGGTTTTGTTAGCGGCACATCGGCAGAAATTCTGATCAATACCACAGAATATGAAAGTAAATATGATCGATTCAGATCATACGGATACCTCTTCGGATATCCTGAACATGCGGTTAGTTTTTTTGTTGACGCGGCTATCAGTAATGATAAAACCGGAGAGTTTGTGAAACGAGACTTCTTTCAGATCCCGGTTTATAAAAACCTGAAGGGACATTTTGTTTATGCCATTCCGCTTGAATCCAAACCAGGACAAATCGACTCAGCCCTATACAAAAGAGCAGAATACAGCCTTAAAGTGTATCGTAAGCTTCGTCATCACCACCTGAGAGCCGATAGCACTGTCAGGGCTTTCGCACTGATAAATAAACTTATGAAAACGGATGTCAGATAAAAAAGTAAATCTGACTACTGCCACTGCTTTAGTTGTTGCAAATATGATTGGTACGGGGGTTTTTACCAGCCTGGGCTTCCAGGTTGGACCCCTGCCATCAGCACCTGTTCTGCTCATATTATGGATCTGCGGTGGATTAGTTGCCCTAAGCGGTGGATTAAGCTATATTAAACTGGCATCCAGATTTCCGGGTACAGGCGGAGAATACCATTATATCAGAGAATCCTATCCTGAGTTTGTTGCCATGGCAGCAGGTTTTGTATCTGTATTTGCAGGTTTTGCCGCACCCCTCGCATTGGCAACAATGGCATGTGCTGCCTATTTTTCTGTCTGGTTCACAGATTTACCTCAAAAGCCCTTTGCTGTTTTAATATTGAGTGCTGTTACTGCTTTTCACTGCTTCAGTTTAACACTGGGAAGTCGATTCCAAATAATCAGCACCCTTATAAAGGTATTGCTGATCTGCCTGTTCATTACTTTTGGATTAGCGATCAATGGATCGGCCAACAGTTTTGATTTAACCTTTAAACAAAGCGAGCTGTTATTTAGCCGCGGATTTGCTACCGCTCTTGTGTATGTATCTTTTGCTTATTCAGGTTGGAATGCCAGCGTTTATATTTTCTCTGAAATAAGAGACCCCAAAAAAAATATCAAAAAATCAATCATTGGCGGAACAGTGCTGGTTACTTTTTTATATACCCTTCTGAATTACATATTCCTGAAAACAGTGCCTCTGAAACAACTTGATGGAGTAATTGAAATCGGAGCGGCTTCTGCACAGGTAATTTTTGGCCAGTCGGGAGGAAAGCTTATTGCAGTAACCATAGGTTTATTACTCATCTCAGCCATTAGTGCCATGATTTGGATAGGACCCAGAGTTATTGAAAAAATGGCAGCTCAGTATTCTGTTCAGATTTTCAGCAGGAAAAACCATAGCGGAGTACCTGTAAATGCAATTGCCTTGCAGTATGTTATAACGTTAATACTGCTCTTTACTGGAACTTTTATTCAAATCCTTACCTATACGGGTATTGTTCTAAGCATCTCTTCATGCCTGGCAGTTTCTGTTTTGTTCAGAAATATTAAGATTAGTGAGCTCCGGTTCCTGCTTGCACCTATACTCTATGTACTCATCAGCATTTTCAGTATTTTCATGCTCCTGATCGGGTAGAATACACATAATCTGCTCTAAAAGCCGGAATACCGAATAGTAATTGCCGGAAAAATAGAATAACATGGCAGAGCCTGGCGAAACCCTGCCATGCTAATCTCAGAAACCGGTTGTGGTAGTAATAGTAGTCGTATCAACAGTACCACCACTACATGGCGCAGTTGAAGCATTCTTTTTGAACCTAAAAACCATTTTTGATTTGATAAGTTTGGCTGTTTTTTTTCTCTTTTTCATGATTTCCTTTTTAGTTTCCCAGAAGTTAAAAAGACCTTTTTGAAAGTGAAAATTTATTACACCAAGATAGATTTACTGTAGATGAACTAGTATATTGCAGTTAAATGGACGAAAATTCAGATCTTAATTCTAAGAGGTTTTGGAATAATACTTCAAAACATATTTTGGGATGGTCGATTTTTATCACCTATGAGATAGCCTATATCTATCTTATGACGGGGAGTCTTGACCTCAATAATTACGTGCTGAATTATACTTTAAATATACTTCTCTTCTATTTTAATGCGCATGTTCTTTTTAAATACACTGCGGGTAAATATAATGGATCTGTATACATAACCATCCTTCTTGTCATGGCAGAGATCGCACTCTTTGTCCTGATTAAATTCCCTATCAATCTCCTGATTATGGGAGAGGAGTTTATGCCTAAATCTCCTGATGAACTAAAAAGATCCGTTTTCAGTAATGCAATGCGCACCTTCTATATTCTGGGTTTTAGTACGGCTTACTGGTTTGCCCTGCAAACCAATAAGCGAAACCGTAAGATCAGCGAACTTGAAAACCAGAGACTTATTGAGAAAAACGAAAAAATAACCTTGCAGAAAAATCTGCTCCAGTCGCGCAATGCCTACCTGCAGGCACAGGTTAATCCGCATCTTCTATTCAATACCCTCAATTTTATGTACAATACTTCGGTAAAGGTGTCCGAAAAATTAGCTGAAACCGTAATGAATCTTTCGGATATGATGCGCTATGCCCTTACCAGTATTGACGAAGACGATAAAGTACCATTAACCAAAGAAATTGAACATATTCACACTTATCTGCGTTTAAACCAAACCCGTTTTAATGAGACACTCTGTATCAGTTTTAGTGTAACAGGTGAGCCTGAGAACCTGAGAATTATTCCCCTCTCACTGATTACCCTGGTAGAAAATGTATTTCAGTATGGCGATTTGCAGGATCCTGAAAACCCTGCAGTGATCAGACTTGATATCCGGAAAGGAAGACTCGAACTGGAACTGAAAAACAAAAAGCGGTCTAACCAACGTATTCATGGTCATGGAACCGGAATACGCAATCTTAGGGAGAGGCTGGATAGCTATTATCCCGGCATGTACTCCTTCAACATACAGGATGAAGAAAAAAGCTATGCTCTAAACCTTACATTAACCTTAAATAAATAAATTATGTTTACATGTTATGTTGTCGATGATGAGCCTCATGCCATTGAAACTTTGGAATCGTACATAGATAAGGCTCCAGGCCTGGAATTACTGGGCTCTTCAACCAACCCTCTGGAAGCCCTCGACCTGATTAATACCTCCGTTCATCCGGATATTACCTTTCTGGATGTGGATATGCCCCAGCTCTCGGGACTGGATCTTGCCGGATTGATCAGCGATCGGACAGCAGTAATTTTTACTACTGCATTCCCGAATTATGCCCTGGGAGCATTTGAAAAAAATGCCGCTGATTACCTGCTAAAACCCATTTCCTTCGAGCGTTTTTTAAACTCAGTAAAAAAAGTAAGCACTCACATCAGTGCACATATCCAAAGTCCGGCAAATGATCATATCTTCATTAAGGCCAACATCAAAGGCAAGGTAACGCGTCTTAATTTTGCCGATATCGTTTATGTTGAATCCATTAAAAACTATGTGATCATTTATACTGAGGAAGGAAAAATGGTTACCTATTTAACCATGAAGGAACTCGAGGCCGCCCTGCCGCCCGAAAGGTTTTTCAGAGTTCATAAATCCTTTATGGTAAATGCAGAAAAAATTAAAACCGTGAACGGGGTAAATATCCTGCTTCAGAATCAAGCAATGATCCCACTGGGCTTAACCTATAAATCTGCATTGCAGGATTACATTAATTCAAAACTGGTACGTTCATCCCGTCTGCCCTGATACCCATTCTGGCTTGTTCAGATAAATAATGACGAAGACAGAGGTAGTAGATTACGAGTTCTTTTTTACGCTGCTCAGCGCTGAATATCCGATTCATGTGCATGTGAAGTAAATCTGAAGCAAGTTTTGCTTTTACTAAATATTCATCGCTGCTCAGTGCGTCGTTTACCGAACAGAGGTCTTGTTTAAATAAGGTCCATTTACTTCTTTCGGAGGGACTCAAAAAACCAGGATCACCAGCAAGTAATTGTCTGATCATGCGCTGGTGTTCGCGGTATTTCTTGTTCAGATCTTCGCGCAACTGTTTCTCATCACCATGTTCAGCAATCAGGTTAGTGCAGATATTTTCAAGAAGTATAATACGCGATGATAAACTGATTTTGAAAGCCTTAAGCAGCAGGTCAGTGCTAAGTAGGGCAAAGCCAATGCTGCGTAGTTCATCGGCATCTCTCTTAAGATGTACCGCCACCAACTCGCTGCTACTCATAAATGATCGCTCAGCGGCTTCCATGGTTTTTGCGCCATAACGTTCAATCTCGCGATGATAGGTATCCAGTAAAACACGATTAATCAATCCATTCTCAATTAATGGTTTCAGCACCCGGTTAAAGCAGATTGTAAGATCCTTCAAAGATTCCTTTTTTGCCCGTAACCGAATGCGAAGGTGATGGCCCTGCTCATCGTACCTTACAAAGAACCATTGCTCAATTTCATCAGTTTTTAAGTATTTCTTTAGTAAAGGATAGATTTTACCCAACAACAGAGTATTGGCATTTTGCGGTGCACAATAGATTTTAAAATAGAGCCACTCATCCCCCGGAATAAAGTTCCTTTTGATATGCTTACTGTTTTGACCGGATATTCCCGAATGTGTATAGGTTATTTCCGTGCAGCTCAGTCCGGCTACAAACTGGTGCACAAATACCTCTCCCTGTTCATTCCTGAGAATCGGATTCTCTTCATCCGGTATAAAGAACTCTTCCAGTTTAATTTGTACTGAATTTCGGGCTTCAGAGAGGAAAAGTGAAATTTCTGCAGGATCCTGCAGGTCAAATACCAGATACCTGTCGGCACTGCTCAAGGCAAAAAACCTGCTGATGCATCGCCTTTCGGCCATCTGTTTGAATTGATCGTAAGCGCCAGGACCCTCAGGAAGCTCTTCCGGCTTTAATATCCAGGCAGCCGGACTCAGGATGCATCTTTTATATTCGATGCGGGGATAGAAATCAAGTCCGGGTAAAAGACGCTCCATATTTAAACCCCAGTTGGCGGCCAGGCCCTGGTATTGCAGATCACAAAGGAACCTGAAGACAGGAAGTTCGCTTCGGTGATGATTATAAGCAGTACTTAAGCGCGGTATAACCCGTTTATTAAGACGTGCAGAGCGAATGATGACTTCGCCCCGGTAAACCGATACAAACAGATCATTCAAACTGATCAGACGCTCGGCAGGCCGTGTGGAATGAACAAGCACAGGAATTTCATAGTCCCTGATATGTTCGCGGGTATTGATGTTTGCGGCATGTTCATCGGCAAAACAGGCAATTTCTGCAAAGAGCACCGCTTTGTTCCGTTCCTGTTCTGCATCAGCCAAAGCCTTTACCTGATCGCAAAGTTCTGCATCAAATGCGGTAAACCTGCCTGTTAAAGCGGTAGCAGAAGCCCCACCGGCCTCTTCAATAAAAACCTTGCCCTCAAAGATTCTGAACATCACTGAAATACCAGGGGGATATTTCTCATCCGCCCTATGAGGCAATGCAGCAAGATCCTTATCTGAAATTAAAATAGCCTGGTTCTCTTTAAGGGCGGTACAGGTCTTTCGCATCAGCAATTCCTGTAACGGTCCCCATTCAATCTGCCTGTTTTCACTCAGTCTGGTAAAGCTTATTCCCTTTAACAAATCCCCGGCATCTACAGACTGTTCAAGATGCCCGTAGCCAATGCCCCCTTCAGGATCGAGCGCCAGCAGCAGCGGAATCTCGCGGTCTTCAAAACGCTCAGTAAATTTTCTTTTGAACTCGGTCATTGGTCCCGAGACTCCCTTCTGCTGCATCCTCTCGAGGCAATGCAGCCCCTCGAGCAAGATTGCCTGGTAATCCTTATGTACAGATCCCACCACAGTCCGTTGAAAATTAACATAAAAAGGATGTCTTAAATTTTCGCATTTCTTCAGATAAGGATTTACAAGCCTATCAAGTTCTGCTACATTCACTTCATCGGGCAATCCGGGTTCATCCAGGGCAAGGGCAAAAGCAGTGAGTTCGGCATTTCCCGAAAGTTTAGCAAGCCGTCTGAGGTAAGTTTCTCCTGTGACATTTGGCTGAAAAGCACTTAATAACAACTCCTCAGCTTTCAGCTCCTGAAAAAGCTCATCTGCTTCCTCTGCTCCGGCATAATCCGCTAAAAAAGAATGAAGCTCATCCCTTCTGAGCCCGTTCTTACTGATTTGCACCAGCCTGTATAAAAAGTGATTCCTTTCTATCGCCGCAATACCCCCGCTCTGCTTATCCTGCCCCGCACCCTGCAGACTTTTAATATACCTCAACTCTTTGCCAAAGCTATACAGGCTTGGATTTGAATAATAAACCATCCGGTCACAGTCCTCTTCAGCGGCAAAACCACCAGCCAAAGCAGCACTCAGGCGAAAATCTGCCCGGATATGCAGCTTATCCGCGCTACTTAGGCTTATTCCATGCCCGGCTCCCGACCATAAAACCGAAGAAAATGAAGAACACATTCCAAAAGGTGTAGCCCGGTAGCACATGCGATTAAAATACTTCAGCAGGCTTTGACGGCTACGTTCATTCATGTTATCGCAGCAAAAATTCTTTATTGCTGCCTGCCTGTAAAGTTCAGTACTCGCAAAATATAAAGCAGAACGAAAAAAGGGACTATCCAGCATTTCCTGTAACTTTTCCATTCCAAAAGTTTTGAAACTGAAGGAAGGTGTTCTTAAAAATAAAGAGGAACTAAACCTGTAGGGAAGCATGTCCTAATATTAGCCTTAATGAAGCAAAAAAACAAATGATGAAATTTAAAAAAGTGCCTTTTTATATGCAAAAACACAATTTTATCATTCGAATATCCTCGTTCATCTAGGTGATGCAAGTGTGTAAATAGAGAATAAGATTGTATGGAACTATTTGTTTATTTTGATGAATTGAGGAGATGGCGACTTAGGAATTTAATTGCTATGATGCTTGAGCAAATTTCTAAGTCTTAGGGATCCGGCTTAGTGAATCATTTTAAGAAAAAATGTGGTGGCTTTCAACCGCCGCATCCTGAACTAAACTATCGTTTCTATAACTGCGCAAAAGGTTCTGGATAGCTCACCGCTCTCTTTTTAAGCGTAGATATGTAGGTATCACCCTCTGTCCAGCCAATAGGAAGATAGTAACGCTGTCACCTCTTCTGAGCTTCTGGTAATATTTGGAAGATCCACCACCTAGGTATTGGATTCTGCATCATATACCAGTACTATAAACAGATCATGTCCATGGCCATTGGCCACCAAAACCTGATTGCTCCAGCTTAGTGTCAGGCCTCTCGTAGAAGTCATAATAGTCACATCTGCAGG
>CAZGWG010000040.1:8422-23727 GCA_964529165.1 uncultured Sphingobacterium sp. | reverse complement strand
TGGATCTCATCGATACAAAACAGCTCTTATTAACTTTGTAGTTATGTCGAACTCACGTTAATTTAAACTTTTGAACGGGTTTAGTTCTTCTTCAAGTATCACCTAAGCCATACTTCTTTGCTTTTAATCATATTGTAGATCGTAGATTTACCTATATCCAATTTTTCAGCAACACGAACAACGTTATTTTCATATTTGTCTAGAAAATGCTGGATAATGTGAATGGTGTAATCCTTCATTGTAGTCTCAGATGCAAGGAGATTATCTTCTGTTTTCGCATTAGCAAAAACAATATCTGAAGAAGTAATTTCAGGACCCTCGCTCATTACAGCTGATAGGTCTATAATAGCTTTCAACTCTCTGATATTGCCAGGGTAAGTATAATTCCTCAATTTGCTCTTTGCTCCAGTGTCAAGTGTTTTCAGAGGCATTTTGTTTTCTTTACAGAACTCTTCCAGGAAATATTTTGCAAGTAGAAGTATGTCATTATCCCTGTCTCTTAGAGGAGGAAGTTCTATTGGCAATCCAATAATACGATAATATAGGTCCTCCCTGAATTTACCTAACTCGACCTGTTTTGCTAAGTTTTTATGGGTAGCCACAATGAGCCGAACATCTAGCTTTACTGCTTCATTACCACCAAGGCGGTATAATTCCCTTTCCTGCAAAACCCTTAACAGCTTGCTTTGAAGGCTCATGTCCATTTCGCCGATCTCGTCCAGAAACAGGGTGCCCTTATTAGCATCTTCAAATTTCCCTGTTTTACGGGTTAAGGCACCTGTAAATGCACCCTTTTCATGCCCAAATAATTCACTTTCGATCAATTCAAAAGGAATAGCCGACATATTGAGCGCCACGAATGGCTTTTTCATCCGCCCAGAATTATAATGAATTGCTTTAGCCGCCAGTTCCTTGCCAGTTCCTGTTTCACCAGTAATCGAAACATTGATATTTGTCCGGGCAGCTTTTTCCATTAATGAGAATATCTTTTTAATTGCAACTGAATTCCCCTGAATTATTTTATCAAGTGTATACTTTTGACCAAGTTCATCCCGCAGTATCTCAACTTCTTGTTTAAGATTTTGATGTTCTCTGATCCGAAGGATTGCGTTCCATAACAGATCCCGGGTATGGTCGTCTTTGACAAGATATTCAGCAACCCCCATTTTTAGTAAACTGACTGCCGTTCCAACTTTTTCCTGTCCGCTGATAATAATAACAGGTAAAGCAGGATTCAGACTTTTTATTCTGGCAAATAAGTGTTCTCCGGTCATGTCAGGAAGGGAGTAATCTATTGTAACCAGTTGAGGCTTAAGATGAAGGTTCTCCAGGCATTCTTTGCCCGAAGTGAAACGGGTGATGCGGTAATCAGGATTTAATGTAAGATGATACTCAAGGATCTCTCCATACCAGGGATCATCTTCAATTATAAAAATATGATAATCTTCCATAGAGGGTAATTCCTGTTATAAATATAAACAATGACCGGCAATATTAACCCTGAAAAGTAATTCTTTAGTGGATATCTTTTCCCGTATACAAATCTGAGAATGAAGTATTGAATCTGATTTTTAACAGCATCTGGAATGAATCCTGAATTCCAAAATTTGGAATTATTTTCCATTAACCGGAATTAATTAAGACTTTAAATTTAATTAAAATTCTGTTAATCAAATGGTTAAATATGCGGGCATGCCTATTGTCATTAGAGTTCAGAGCTGGAAAAGCCAGTGATAAACTTACTTAGCAATAAGTATTTGTTAAAACTTAGTTATCCATGGAAAAGCGGATATTTTCGAAATCAGCATATTTTTACCTTGCTTGGATTTATAGCATCATTGCTTTGGTCAGGTATTGTATCATTTCTTTGAATTACCCAACTCTTAGTTGGATTCTTAAGGCTATCATTATATCAATCACCCTGCTATTCACCTCTCATTTGTCAGGTTATTGTGTCGATAAAGCACCTGTCATAATTCGTCCAAAGGTATTAAGCAGCAATGGCGAATGGATTTTTAAACCAAGAGAAGTTCTTACTAATAAAAGAAATACAATTGCCAAGAGGAAGCTTATTTACAGCGTAGTTAATAAAGATGATCAAAACATCAGTACTGAGCCAGACTTTGGGACTCATACGGATAAATTAATAGATCAGGAGTATGGTAAATCTTATTTTATTACTTCTGAAGCAATCAAAACTCCGGGATTAAGCTATGGTATTGTAATTGAAGATAAAGAGTTGAGCATACCGGTATTCCTAAACAAGATTATTGCAACAGTAAACTATGGTGAAGTCTATCATTCACTAATTAAGGTTCAGTCTACTGGTAATCAAATCCCAAAAATTTCACTTACAAAGAAACCGGGATGGATGTCATTACGTTCAGAAGCTGAGGTTCAGACTTTTGCCGGAAGTGGCAGAACAGGGTCCACTAATGGTCCGGCATTATCAGCCTCCTTCCGTGCACCTTATGCGCTCGCTTCTGATACAAGGGGGAATATTTATATCGCTGATCAGCTTGGCCAAAACATCCGTAAGATCAGCATTTCTGGCGAAGTCAGCCTCTTAGCCGGAGGAAATGAGTCGGGATATCAAAATGGTATGGGTAATGCAGCCAGGTTTAGTTCACCTTCTGGTATTGCTATTGACGCCTCAGGAAACGTTTATGTTTCAGACCAGAATAATCACTGTATAAGAAAGATCACACCATCCGGACTTGTCTCAACATTAGCTGGTAATGGTTCGCCTGGTTATACTGATGGTGCAAGTGATATTGCTCGTTTTAAGTACCCTGCAGGACTTGCAGTTGATCCAAAAGGAAATGTTTATGTAGCCGACCGTGGGAACAATACCGTTAGGATGATCAGCCCCAATGGGACAGTATCAACACTTGCCGGTACCAGAGCAACTGGTTTTGCCGATGGTCCTGCAGCCAGTGCAGTGTTCAATGCACCTACTGGTTTAGCAATTGGTAGTTCAGGTGATGTTTTTATTGCAGATCAGGTAAATAACCGGATCCGTAAAATAGATATATATGGTCAGGTAAGTACTATTGCAGGCAGTGGCACATTTATATACGCAGATGGAGAAGGTAAGCTTGCTGGTTTTCGTTATCCTACAGGCATAATTGTTGGTAACGACGGAAGTTTGTTTATTACAGACCAGCTTAATCATAACATCAGACGAATCAGTAAAGATGGTATGGTAAGTACTGTTGCAGGGGCAGAACCTGGATTTTCGGAAGGAACGGGCAGTTCTGCAAAATTCCGAAATCCTTCTGGTATCTGTACGGTGCCTTCAGGTGAATTATATATTGCCGATTTTTATAATTACAGGATTAGAAAAATTAATAATGATCCGGTTCTATTTGGAACGCCTGCCAAATCAGATGTTGGATCTAATGAATTGGTGCTTACCGCAACAAATGAGGCCGGTACTGCTACCCAGACTATTAATCTTTTAGTTCTCGACGTGTTTCCCCCTCAATTGAATTCATTCAGCCCGGCAAACGGAGCCATTTCAGTTTCAAGGTCTCCAGATTTGATGTTGACATTTGATGAAGAAGTATTTCTGAGTGATACAGGTTCTGTTACAATAGTTAAAGATTCAGAAGTGTTAAAAAAACTTGATTTGAAGGTCCCCGATCAACGGGCAAAACTTGTTCTTTCTTCAGATCGTAAATCACTTCATATTGAGGATGTCAATAATTTACCGGCAAATTCAACTATCAGAATCTTATTTAGCAAAGGGCTAATCTGTGATTTCTTTAAAAATGAATTTAATGGCTTGGCTAAGTGGAGCTTTAAGACCAAAAACATGGAAAATCAATTAGTAAACTTGCAATCTTTCCCAGAAAAAGTATATGGAGATACTTCATTTATTGTTGGCCCAGAGCTGTCTTCTGCAGGATTGCCAATGCTTTATCTATCAGATGATCCTTCTGTTCTGAACATAAATGGCAATATTGCAAGCATAATAAAGGCAGGCAGTACTAAACTTACTGCAATTCAGAAGGGTAATTCGGATTTTCAGCCTTTGGAAATTAAACGGGATATTATCGTTAAAACAAGACCAATAAGTGTACAACCTTTACAGGGACAAGGCAAAAAATATGTTGAGCCTGATTTCGAAATCGGTTTTCAAATTAAATCCGGAACATTGCTTAATGGAGACCAGTTTACAGGAAAGCTAAGTCGCGAAAAAGGGGATACAGTAGGTGTTTACCCAATCAATGCAGGTACCTTAGCCCTTAACCCCAATTATAGTTTAATAATTCTGCCTGGTGAATTTTCTATTTCAAAAGCGGCACTCAGGATCATTGCTGATGATAAAATTAAAGTAATAGGTAAGCCTGATCCTGAATATACTGTAAGTTATATTGGTTTTGTAAATGGGGATGGAATTGAGTCATTGACAAGCAAGCCGCGGATTATTAGTTCTGTAGGTACAGATTCACTTCCTGGTAGCTATAAGCTTATTGTAGATGCTGCATCTGCAAAAAACTACGACATTACTTTTCAGGAAGGAACACTAAAAATTATATATCCTGAAGTTTCTGACTTTTATCTTGAGGCAGTTAATCTTTTCGAAAATCGGCCTTCAAGTACTCTTGCCGGAATTCTGAAAACAACAGAACTTGCTAAGTTGAGTTACAGTTTAGTTAGGGGAGAAGGTGACTCAGATAATGATTTGTTTAAAATCGAAAACAGTCGAATCATGACCACTGCTTTTCTCGATTATGAAAGCAAGAAGAAGTATTTTATAAGGGTCAGGGCCACAAGCTTGTATGGTGATTATAAAGATAAGGAGCTGGAAATTGCAATAACCGATATCAATGAAATGCCTCAGATGGATGATATACCCGACAAACAATTTTGTATGACAGGGACAATAGATTTAAAAGGCATTAGTGGGGGGGCTGAGTCGGAGCAAGAAGTTAAAATAAGTATTAAATCACCCGATATTGATATGTTCAGTATATTGAATGTTTCAGAAGTGATTAGTGGAAAAGCAAAAATCACTTATAGTATCTCAAAAAGCACTACCAGGAAGGCAAGATTGGAAATAATGCTAAAAGATGATGGAGGTGTAAAAAATGGAGGAACTGACTCTGTGGTTTATCATTATACTCTGAGTTTTCCTGAGCCTCCAACATTATCCCTTACATCAGATAAAGGGCTATCCATTACCAAAGGCGAAGCCATACTTCTGACTGCAAATGGGAACGGTACCTATAGTTGGAGTGATGATAAAGGAGTAATAAACACACATAACAGTCCTTTTCTTAGGATTAATCCAACTCAATCAACAGTTTACAAGGTTCGTATGACCAGTGAAAGCGGATGTGTGATTGAAAAATCAATAAGCATATTGGTGAAGGAAAACCAGGAAGTTGCCTGCTATAATGTGATTACCCCGAATGAGGATGGTAAAAATGATTTCTTTACAGTGAAAAATATTGACTTGTACCCACAAAACGATCTGAAAGTATTTGATAAAAGCGGAACCATTGTTTATGCGCAAAAAAATTACAGGAACGAATGGAAAGGTGATCGAAATGGGATGGCATTACCAACAGGAACATATTATTATCTTTTTGAACTTGGCCCTGGCCAAGAAAAATTCAAAGGTTTTGTATTAATTCTCAATGATTAGTGAATATTTGTTGCTGGGCTATGGTATTTGAACTTCCCGTTGTTCGTTTACCATTCGCCCTCTCTTTGGAATTTTTCCTTAACATTGTTGCTGAATTGCTGAAAGCTTTGATTTAGGCTTTTTAATATTTCTACGGAAGTATGTCCTGCAGCATTTCGTGCAGCAGGAATTATTGTATTGCACTCATTGGCATCCATAAAACGTGCAGCTTCCAGCAATCCGCTTTGCTCTTCAGGGGCAATTACTATAAAGCCGTGTTTATCGGCATGTATTAAATCACCAGGCTTTACTTTCCGCCCAAACACTTCTACTTCACAGTTCCATCTAACGCAGCTAACATAAGCATGACCTACGCATAACCTTTTGGCCAGTGCTTTAAATCCGGCATTTGTCATTTCATCAAGATCGCGTATAGCGCCATCAGTAATAGTTCCCACGCAGCCAAGTGATTTGTGAACATTACTGTTTACTTCACCCCAAAAGGAACCAACAATAGCTGGCTTGTCTAAATCCTGAACAACCACAATTTTAGGTCCAGGAGTATGAGCAACATAATGAAGATAATCCATATAGGCATTGGGATTGGAAATCTTATGCTGGGGATTGCTGGGTTCGATGACCAATGTAATGGCATAACCAACCATCGGCCCCATTTGAGGCATAAAGTCGCGGGTTTCTTCAAGGTTGAATGCATCCCGTGCAGGATTTTGTTTAGTAATCTGTTCCCATCCATTATAAATTGTGGGTGTGTTCCAGCGTTTGAGCTGGATAAGATCGCTATGAGCTACCCGGTAGCTATCGGGTTGGTAGTTTTCTGGATCATGCATATTCAATAAATCGTATGGTGTATGCAATATAATTATTCATACTTGCTTTTAGCTCTGTAAAGCCATGTTTTTTAGGATGATAATTAACTGTTAGGAGTACTAAAGATCTGATTGCTGTTTTTTATAGCCTGGTAAAATACCTTAAGTTCTCATTAATAGTAATTCCCTCAGAACACAGGATGTATTATGATTCTTTAATTATGCATCCGGATTTTAATAATGTTATTGTTACAATTGGGTTTAAGGGTAGCTATTCTTATTATTCGCAAAGCGAAACATGGGCTTAATGCCCTTTTGTTATACTATAGGGATATATTTTTAAATGTATTTTTATTTAAAGAGTTTAGAATTTAGTAGAACTACACATAGTGAAGAACGTGGGTTCAAATTGTAAGAACTAATATCATCATTGGATTTTTCTATATTTCAGCAATTAAACAAAAATCAAATGAGAACAAAGTTACTTTTATTTACAGTCCTGGTAATTTTCGGCATCAGGGCAGAAGCTCAACCCGCCGGAACAGTATCAGGCAAGCCTTATGCTTATATTATTAAAGGGGGACATGTTATTGACCCAAAGAATAATATCAATGAGATTATGGACATTGCTTTTACTGCCGGAAGAAGAGGGCAAACTGCACGTCCTGCTATACCTGCACGTCCTGCAGCAAATGGTCGCCCGGCACGTCCGGCGATACCAGCCCGTACGGCAGTTCCGGCTTCTGAAGGAAAAATCGCACTGATTGCTAAGAATATTAATCCGGATCTGGCAGATAAGATTATAGATGCTAAGGGCCTTTATGTTACTCCAGGGCTAATCGACATCCATGTTCATTTCTTTTGGGGACATGATGGTAGCTATCTGAAAAATGCGGCTACTGCCCTACCTGCTGATGGTTTTACTTTTCGTAGTGGAGTAACTACCGTTGTAGATGCCGGTTGTACTGGCTGGAGAGACTTTGAGCTCTATAAAAAGCGTACCATTGATGCTTCCCAAACTCGTGTTCTGGCTATGCTTAACATTGTCGGTACCGGAATGGATGGAGCTGGTGAAAACAATATCGATGAGATGGATCCTCAGAAAACAGCAGAGATGGCTAAGAAATATCCGAATGATATTGTTGGAGTTAAGCTTGCTCATTTCTCCGGACGTACCTGGGTGCCTACCGATCGTACATTAGAAGCGGGCAGACTTGCCAATATTCCAATCATGGTCGATTTTGGTTCTGCAGATCCATATTTGCCATTAGATTCATTATTTAATGTGAAATTCCGTAAAGGGGATATTTATACCCACGCTTTCGGCGGAAATGGATCAAATGATCCTAATGGAAGAGAATCTATTGTTGATATGAATGGTAAAGTAAAACCATTTGTTTATAAGGCAAGAGAAAAGGGTGTCATATTTGATGTCGGTTTTGGTGGAGCAAGTTACCTCTATAATCAGGGTGTTCCGGCTGTTAAGGCAGGGTTTTATCCTAATACAATCAGTACCGATCTGCATACAGGAAGTATGAATGGTCCAATGAAAAGTATGGAGAACATTATGGGATTATTTATGGCTACAGGAATGCCATTGAAAGAGGTAATTGCTGCAAGTACCTGGCATCCTGCTCAGGCAATAAAGCGCGAAGAACTTGGAAATCTGTCTCAGGGATCTGTCGCTGATATTGCAATCTTCAGGATTAATCAAGGTGACTATGGATGGCCTGTAAGGGGAGGTAAATTCCCGGGAAAAGAAAGGTTCCAAACTGAAATGACAATCAGATCGGGCAATATCGTTTACGATTTGGATGGTTTAGCCCAGCCAGCCGGTCCAAGTCCAGCGCCTGGGAGATAATCTTTATTAAAATTTCTGTTAAGGCGCTTCCCGAATGGGTGGCGCCTTATTTATTTCAGGAGATTAAGAGATTAAAGCCTTTATAAAAGAATATAATGCATCACCCATCTGATAATATCCTGTATTGTCAGGATGTACACCATTTCCCCAGGTTTCGATGATTTGGGCGCTTCTGGCATTCGCTTTCATCGTTGTTTTCTGAAAATTATGGCTTCTGTCTATACAATGATTAAAGCCGATACAATATAATCTTGAATTTCTCATTTCCAGGCTATCGTAATTTTTTATAAGGAATTCAACCAGTTTCTTGTAATTTTCAAGATACCTTTTCAGGGTTTGCCCTGATGCATAATTCACGGCAAAAGCATCTTGCGAAATTGAAGGAGGTATGGTTATACAAAGCCCAATATTAATTCCGGGAATAACTGACCTGAATTCACTTGTCATTTTGTCAAAATCAACTTTAATACTTTCTAACTTTGACTCTGAAACATCAAGAAAAACATCATTAATTCCAAGATGAACAGTAATCAGATCGTCGGAGGTCATTGTGTATCCCTTATCGTTTAGATATTTTTTAAGATCCAGTCGACTAGTTTTTACATTCCAAAAGGGATTTGCTGCGGTCACCACTGAATTGGTATATGGAATTAATGCGTCCCCAATTCCTGAAATCTTGCTTAGCGTTCCATTTAAGTTGGGTGTGTCAATACCCTTACTCCTGCGGATAGCAACATATCCATTTCCTCCGGTCAGGTTTATTTCAGAGATTGTAAATTCCGACTTTCCATCTGTATATACTGAGCCGATTCCGGGTGTCTCGTTTATCGCTTTTAAACTTATTTGCCAGGTACTTTGACCACCATCCCCGGCATACTGACTGAATTTCCATCCTCCTCTTCCTTCGTGTTTGTTAGGTGAAATTCCACGGCCGCCAAGAAATGTCATTGATGGACTTGACAGTGCCTGATAATCAGTATTAATAATGCTTATATACTGGCCTCCTGCAGTTGTACTATCTCCAATGCAGAGTACTTTTAATGAGGAGCCTGCACCTTTATTTCTGCTGGTGATAATTAGTTCTGAGTTTTTTGAAGCGATTATTTTACCACCAAAGCTAACTTCTATCTTAAATTCATTAGTGCCGGTATCAGTCGACTGAGGATTAATTCTCCAGAATTTATCGTACTGCCTGCCCTTTGTACAAATGACATCAATTGCTAAAAGATCGTTCGGAAGATTTGAAAAAATCACATTGTCAAAGTAAATATTGGTTTCAATTCCTTCTGATGCATAAATAACAGATGGTATAAGAATTATGGCTTCAGCATTAAGAATCCAAGGATCTCTTGAGTTTCTGTTTTCAGTAGATTGTTTAGAGAGATTATCGGTTTCATTTGTTCCGGCTGATGCATTGGTCAGAGGAATTAAAACAGAAGCCAATCCGGCATGAGCAGCACCTTTTAAAAGCATTCTTCTGGAAATTTGTTTTTTTTCTTTTTTCATTTTTCGGAAGCAATATTGATATCCCTGAACGCACTAAATACAGTGGCAGATAAAATACAGGCTGAATTTATTTTTTATTAAAAATAGATCAATTTCCTATATTTTAAGCCCCATTATTTTCTCCCGAAGAATAATCTTATTTTTGCCATAATATGGACAACCAGGATAAAAAGCGACAACTCATTATTGATTCTGCAATCAAGCGCTTTGCCCACTTCGGTCTGTCAAAGACAACAATGACCGAAATTGCCTCTGATCTGTCGATGTCCAAAGCTTTACTTTACTATTATTTTCCTGATAAAATAAGCCTATACTCAGCAGTGCTGGAAAGTATTATTAATGAAATGGATAATGATTTACGCAAAGGCGTAGAAAAGATTAAGACCACTGAAAAGGCTATTTTTTATGTACTTGAAAAGAGACAGGAATACATTCTTAAGTACTATAATATCCTGGATTACATTCGCACTTCCGGTTCAGATTTACCTGAAAACATTCAGAAGATTATTGAAGATGCTAAATCCTCTGAGGCAAGACTCATTACCTCGATTTTGCAAAGAGGAAAGGATACTGGTGAATTGAATATCTCAAATGCTACTGATTCAGCAGGATTGTTAATGGATGCTCTGATTGGGATGCGGTACATTACTTTTAATACTTATAAAACCTTTCAACCTCAGGCCGATCAATTTAGTTCCCTTCTTCTTCGCCAGAAAAATCTTACATCAATCTATTTGAAAGGTCTCCAATAGTCAGCCTTTTGTCACATTCTTTCTGATTCTGTTTTTTTTTGAATGAAAGCTTGTGGAGCACTTTGAATGTTTTTACTTTTGACTATTGTATTTAAAAAGTCAGTAAGTAAAAAAGTAAAAAGGATGACAGATACTAAACAAGAGTTGATTATAGAAAAGGCATTACAGCGTTTTGCTCATTTTGGAATTCAAAAAACCACTATGAATGAAATAGCAGATGATTTGGCTATGTCAAAACCTCTGGTCTATTATTATTTCCCCGATAAAACTTCTTTAATTATTGCAGTTATTGAGCGAATAATTGGTGAATACCAGGATAGACTTTCTTTAATATTTGAACAATCAAAGAGTATATCAAAATCACTTAATAGTATGTTGGAACTCCGCATGGAATTTCTGGAGCGCTACTTTATGTTGCATTTGGAGGATAATACTGAGCAAAGTTTAGGCAGAGAAGACGTAAAGAGTTCGATCTCAAGGATTCGAGCCAATGAGATTACTCTTATTGCTAAAGTATTTGAAAAGGGGATCAAAGGAGGTTCGATACAGATATCTGATCCCAGTCACACTGCAGAGCTTTTTAATACCATGCTTTCCGGTTTAGCTATGTGGACATTGGGTGAACAAAAGAAACAACTTATCCCGGATATAGCATCATTTAAATTGCTTCTGGAAAAGCAAAAGGAGCTTACTGATATTTTTTTAAGGGGAATAAGCTCTGAATCAAGCTCCTCCTGAATCAGGTTCAGGACGAATCAAGTTCAGGATGAGAAAACAATGAATATGTATAATAAAAGATGAGAACTAAAATCAAACAATCAACAGCAGTTTTGGCCTTTCTGCTCATGGTCGGTTTTTCGGCCCGGGCTCAAACTGTAAACATTACATTAAAAGATGCATTGAAATATGCACTCGAAAACAATACGGAAATACAGAAAGCAAGGCTCGAAATTATCAACGGGCAATTACAAACTGAGGAAATAAGAGCCAGGGCACTTCCGCAGTTAAGCGGTAAAAGCTCTTTGACAGACCAGTTAATTATTCCGCAATTGGTAGTTGGCAATCAGATATTCAAAATGGGTCGGCAGTGGACAGGTGATGCCGGGCTAAACTTCAGTCAGCAGTTGTTTAATCAGCAGGTTTTTACAGGTTTGAAAGCCGCAAAAGCAGGGGAATCTTTTTATAATCTGAGTGCTGAACTTACTGAAGAAGACATTATTCAACAGGTTTCTACCGCTTATTATCAGGTATTGGTAAGCAGGGAGCAGTTAAAAACCATCGAAGCAAATATTCAGTCGATTGGTCAAATTGAGAATACTGTTGCAAATCAGTTTAAAAATGGATTGGCTAAAAAGATTGATCTTGATCGTGTCAGGGTAAATCTTACCAATGTGAAAACTCAACGGGATCAATTGGCCAATGGCATCAGGCAACAAGAAAATTTGTTGAAATTTTACATTGGAATGCCTGTGGATTCTCAAATCGAGATGCCTTCTGCAGAGCTAAATAAGATTTCAGAAGATGCACTAAGCCGTTACAGCGATTTTAAAGTAGAAGACCTGACACGTTACCGTCTCATGATGAAGCAGGAAGAATTATTGGTCTATCAGAAGAAAGCGGCAATTGCTGAATATTTTCCTACACTAAGCATGACTGGCAATTTTGCCAGAACCAGTACAAGTGATCGCTTTGATATATTTGGAGGGCAGAATTCAAGTGCTGTTAAATACAATGCATCTGCAATAGGGCTTACCCTAAACATTCCAATATTTGATGGTTTTGCAAGGAGATCAAGGGTCAAACAAGCTGATATTCAGATTCAGCAAATTCAGCAGGATCTTAAGAATACCAAAAATTCATTAGGTCTGGCTTATAAGAATGCCAATCTGGAGTTGAAGAACAACATCAGTACTATTAATGCACAGCAGGAAAACGTAAAACTTGCTGGCGAGATATATGCAAGCACCCAAAATAATTATAAAAATGGCCTCGCTCCACTTACTGACCTACTGAACGCTGAAACTTCGATGGTGGAGGCGCAGAATAGCTATAACAAGGCATTACTTAATTATAAGCTTGCTGAAATACAATTAATGCAATCTAACGGAAATATAAAATCACTCTTAAACTAAAGAAAATGGACCTGTCATGATCTTAACAAAACCCGTAGGGTTATGATTATTAGATCATGATTGCCCTGCCTGCCTGTGGGCAGGTTCATCAACATTAAAAAAAATAAACAGATGAAAAAGAAAGGAATATTATCAATTGTTGCTGTTCTGGCGATCCTTGCATTGGTTGCATGGGTATTGGATAAAAATAAAAAGAAAAATGCAGAGATCACTGCAGTTGTTTCTTCCGGAAACACAGGCTTGGTTGCTGTTAATACAGAATCAGCAAGTAAAACTACAATCAATCTTGATTTCAGTGCAAACGGAATATTTGCAGCCAATCAGGATTTGATTATGGCAACTGAAAATGCAGGAAGAGTAACCCGTATTCTTGTCGATGAGGGTTCTCGTGTTTCAAAAGGACAGTTGCTAGCCAGAATTGATGCTGATCTGTTAAATGTTGATGTTGAAACTGCAAAAGCAAATCATCAGAATGCCTTAAAGGATCTGGAACGATATGAAAGTGCATTCAAAACAGGTGGTGTAACCCAACAGCAACTGGATAATGCCCGTTTAAATGTACAAACTACTCAGTCCAGACTTCAATCAGCCAGTATTAAAACAGCAGATGCAAATATCAAGTCTCCGATTTCTGGAATAATCAACAAGCGTTTTGTTGAGCAAGGATCCTATGTGAATGTTGGGAATCAATTGTTTGAAATTGTGGACGTCTCTAAACTTAAGCTCCAGGTTACGGCCAATGAGAGTCAGGTTGTGAACCTTAAGGTAGGGGATGGAGTAACAATCCGATCCAACGTTTTTCCGGGTCTTAGCTTCAACGGAAAGATTACTTTCATCGCTCCTAAAGCTGATAATAGCCTGAATTTTCCTGTGGAAGTTGAAGTTAATAATAATGCAGATGGAAAACTGAAAGCTGGAATGTATGGTACTGCAATTTTTGATTTTCCTGATCAGGCTGCTTCTCTTTCAGTACCACGCAGTGCTTTTGTTGGTAGTGTAAATAGTAATAAGGTTTTTGTTCTCGAAGGTAATAAGGCCGTTGAACGTCAGGTTACTGCTGGAAGAACTTTTGGGGATCGTGTGGAAGTAATCGAAGGACTTAAAGAGGGAGAACTTGTAATTACCAGTGGTCAGATCAATCTGGTAGATGGTACAGAGGTTCAAAAACTCAAATAAATGATTCAAATATCAGGAACACCAATTAGCGGAATGCTTAATAGGTTCCTGATTATTATAAAAAGACAGGATGAAACCATCAGCTTGCCCATCACCATGGACGTGATCGCTTCAATACTGCTGAAAATCAAGTAAAAGACAAATGAAAATAGCTGAAATATCCATTAAACGTCCTACAATCGTAGTGGTATTGTTTACTGTGTTGACCCTTTTGGGGATAATGAGTTACAAGTCACTTAACTATGAAATGCTGCCTAAGTTTTCTCCGGCAGTGGTTTCTGTTGCGACCGTTTATCCCGGGGCCTCACCAAGTGAGGTTGAGAATACCGTGACCAAGAAAATTGAGGATGCCGTGTCCTCAATGGAAAATATTAAAAAGATACAGGCAACATCCTATGAGAGTCTATCACTTGTAACTATTACACTAAATAGTGGAACCGATGTGGATGTCTCATTGAATGATGCTCAACGCAAAGTTAATGCGATATTATCGAAATTGCCGGATGATATTGAAGCTCCTTCACTGAATAAATTTTCACTGGATGACCTTCCGATTATCACTATGTCTGCAACTGCAGGTATGGACGATGCTCAGTTCTTTGACCTTGTTAAAAATCGGATTGTTCCCGGCCTTTCACGTGTTGAGGGAGTGGCTCAAGTGAATATTATTGGGGGACGTGAACGTGAGATTCAGGTCAATATTGATGAGAACAAATTAGCTGCGTATAATCTTCCTCTGTTATCAGTTCAACAGCTTATTCAATCCTCCAATCTCGATTTTCCTACAGGAAGTATCCGGACAGAAAACCGGGATATTCTGGTTCGTTTATCCGGTAAATATGCTTCTGTTGATGAATTGCGTAATCTGATTGTATCTGATAAAAATGGTATACAAGTACGTCTTTCCGATATCGCTGAAGTTCAGGATACTCAAAAGGATGTGGAAAAGATAGCAAGGGTTGACCAGAAGGCAGCAATTGCACTTCAGATAATTAAACAGTCTGATGCCAATGCGGTTACGGTTAGTGAAGGAGTAAAGAAAAGTATTGCGGACCTTAAAGCCGAGTATAATAGCATCAATCTGGATCTGACTATTGCATCTGACAGCTCGGTGTATACCCTTGCTTCCGCAGATGCAGTTATCCATGACTTATTGATTGCCGTTGTTTTGGTTGCATTCGTGATGTTGTTTTTCCTTCATAGCTTGAGAAATGCTGCTATTGTAATGGTTTCGATCCCGGCATCCCTGATCGCCACTTTCATTGGGATTTATTTACTTGGTTATACCCTTAATCTGATGTCATTGCTCGGTTTATCACTGGTTGTAGGAATCCTTGTGGACGATGCGATCGTTGTTTTAGAGAACATTTACAGGCACATGGAAATGGGTAAGAACAGGGTTCGCGCTTCATACGA
>CAZGWG010000040.1:0-8412 GCA_964529165.1 uncultured Sphingobacterium sp. | reverse complement strand
GTTTACAGTAACCTCAATTACTCTCGTTATTGTAGTGGTATTCCTTCCGATTGCTTTGAGTACCGGACTGGTTTCAGATATCTTACGTCAGTTTACAGTTGTGGTGATGATTGCAACCATGCTAAGCTTATTAACATCTTTTACGATTATTCCATTACTTTCTTCCAGATTCGGGAAACTCGAGAAAATTGAAGGAAAGAACCTCTTTGGAAAAATTATTTTAAGCTTTGAAAGATTCCTGGAACGTTTTACCGCATGGGTAAGTAATATTCTGAATTGGTCTTTAGGGCATAAGAAAACAGTTTTAGGTGGTACATTAGTTTTACTGGTTGCAACTTTTATGCTGATTGGGAAGGGGTATATCGGTACTGAATTTTTTCCTAAAAGTGATCGGGGAGAATTTATTGTACAAATTGAACTTCCTAAAGATGCTTCCATTGAGCAAACTAATTTAATTACAAGTAAGGCTGAGCGGATTTTAAGCACCAAGCCTGAGGTTGTTCGTTTGATTACAAATGTTGGTCAGGCCAGTGAGGCTGCAGGTGCTCAGCAGGCCCCGGCATATTCTGCAGAGATTAATGTGCAATTGGTTGAGCGTAAGTTACGTTTAGACCGCTCAGATGTATATGCCGCTAAAGTGAAAAAAGAATTAGTTGAACAGCTTGCCGGAGCAAAAATAAAAACAACCCCGGTAAGTATTCTTGGAACTGCAGAGCGTACACCGGTTGAAGTGGTAGTTCGTGGGAGTCAATTGGATAGTGTCATGAAGTTTGCTGAGGTGGTGAAGGGAAAGCTTGCTGCGATTAAAGGGACAACCGAAGTTAAACTTTCTGTAGAAGGAGGTAACCCTGAAATCAGAGTACAGGTAGACCGTGATAAAATGTCAGCTTTAGGTTTGAACCTTCAAACTGTTGGCGCCAGCATGCAAACAGCATTTAATGGCAATACAGATGGGAAATTTCGCCAGGGTGAATATGAGTATGATATTAATATTCGTCTTGATAATTTTAATAGGAAGAGCCTGGATGATGTAAGAAACCTGACATTTATCAATAATTCAGGGCAAAAGATAAAGCTGGATCAGTTTGCAACAGTTCTTGAAAGTTCCGGCCCATCAAGATTGGAACGTCAGGATAAAAGTACTAAGGTTTCGGTACAATCACAGGTGGTTGGAAAGCCTTCTGGTACTGTGGTTGCGGAACTGGATGCTGTAATAAAAGATCTTCCCCGGCCGGTTGGTGTTAATTATATTTTTGGAGGTGACATGGAAAACCAGTCTGAAGGTTTCGGTACACTTGGAATTGCTTTGCTAATGTCTATAGTGATGGTTTATTTGATCATGGTTGCCCTCTATAACAATTACTTGCATCCATTTGTAGTTTTGTTCTCAATTCCGCTTTCAATCATTGGAGCATTACTTGCTTTGGCTCTGACAAATAATTCCCTGAATATTTTTACTATTCTGGGCTTAATCATGTTGATTGGCCTGGTAGCCAAGAATGCAATTATCCTGGTCGACTTTACGAACCAGCAGATTGAAGAAGAGGGCAAATCTGTCCGAGAAGCTCTTGTAGCAGCTAATCATGCAAGATTGAGACCGATTCTGATGACTACCATTGCAATGGTTATCGGTATGCTTCCGATTGCTTTGGCAGGAGGTGCAGGGGCAGAATGGAAGAATGGTCTGGCCTGGGTAATTATCGGCGGACTTATAAGTTCCCTGTTCCTCACCTTGATTATTGTACCTGTAGTTTATGAAGCATTTGATAAAATCATTAAAAGATTTACAAAAAATGCAGTGAAACAAGATATCAATGCCCTCCTTGAGGAACATTATACCGATCCTGCTCATTTAGCACAAGATCATATTTCGGTATCCTAAAAAATAACCTTTATAAATACTATACGCCTCCTGATCGATTGATCTGGAGGCGTTTTTTTATACCTGAATATGGTCTTGTTGTGTTCCTGAAAATCCTTTAAGCCCAATCTGTTGAAAACTGTTTGCTTGTTTAAAACTAGATCATACACCAGGGAGATTTAATATTTACTTTCGCTTATTAGTTCTTTGTCATATTCTATTCTGGTTCATTCGCCCTGGCGGATGATTAAAAGGGAACCGCGTGTAAATCGCGGGCTGACGTGCAACTGTAATCCAAAATATGGAGAGCCAGACACCTGCCATAATAGTTTTGTTCAAAACTTTCACGACTAAAGTTTTGACGAAAGCTCTTTCTCTTTTAATCAGGGTCTGTTGCCTTTTGTCAATTCTTGTTAACAAAAAAACAAAAGTATATGCAACAGGAAGAAATTCTACTAAAAGAGAACAAGGATCGTTTTGTGATCCTTCCCATTAATTATCCCGCGATCTGGGAGATGTATAAAAAACATGAAGCCAGCTTTTGGACTGCCGAAGAAATTGATTTATCCGGTGATCTGAAAGATTGGGCTAATTTAAATTCTGGTGAAAAACATTTTATATCCCATGTGCTGGCTTTTTTTGCCGCCAGTGATGGTATTGTGAATGAGAATCTTGCTGTCAACTTCATGAGGGAAGTTCAGATTCCTGAAGCGAGATGTTTTTATGGCTTTCAGATCATGATGGAAAATATTCACTCTGAAACATACGCTTTACTTATCGATACTTATATCAGTAATCCGGTAGAAAAAGATCATCTTTTTCATGCAATTGATACAGTTCCTGCTGTGAAGAAAAAAGCAGAATGGGCACTTAGATGGATAGAAAATGGCAGTTTTGCAGAACGTCTGGTTGCTTTCGCAGCAGTTGAAGGTATCTTTTTCAGTGGCAGCTTCTGTTCTATTTTCTGGTTGAAAAAACGTGGGCTGATGCCTGGTCTCACTTTTAGCAATGAACTGATCAGCCGTGATGAAGGGCTTCATTGCGAGTTTGCCTGCATGCTTTACCGGATGCTTTCTAATAAACTTCCAGAAGAGCAGGTACTTGATATTATTCGTAATGCAGTTGAGATTGAGAAGGAATTTATCAGCGAGGCTTTACCGGTCGAACTTATTGGAATGAATGCCAAACTGATGAAACAGTATATTGAATTTGTGGCTGATCGCTGGGCTGATGAATTAGGCTGTCCGAAAATTTATCATGCATCAAATCCTTTTGATTTTATGGAAATGATTTCTCTCCAGGGGAAAACTAATTTTTTTGAGAAGCGGGTTGGGGATTACCAGAAGGCAGGAGTGCTTTCTGGTAGTAAAGAATCTAATAATTTCTCACTGGAGGAGGATTTCTAAGGAGAAATATAATCAGGAACGAATCATCAGAATTCAGTTTTGTCTTTATTCAAAAGAGCAGAAAAAGTAAAAAGAAGAATCAATCACAAAAGAATCAATCATGTTTGTAATTAAAAGAAACGGAAGAAAAGAAAGCGTTAAGTTCGATAAAATTACCGCCCGTATACAAAAACTATCCTATGGTTTAAGCCCGCTTGTAGATGCCATTGATGTTGCAAAAAAAGTAATTGAAGGGCTTTACGACGGGGTGAGTACCACCGAATTAGATAATCTGGCAGCAGAAACATCAGCTTCGCTAACTACAAAACATCCCGATTATGCCTTATTGGCAAGTCGTATTGCTGTAAGCAACCTCCATAAGAATACGACCAAATCGTTTTCAGAAACAATGTTGAATCTTTATCATTATTCAGATGCGCACAGTGGACGTAAAATGCCATTGATCGCAGACGATGTGATTGAAATAATAGAAAAAAACGCTGATCTGCTTGATAGCTCGATTATTTACGACAGAGATTTTGGATTTGATTACTTCGGCTTTAAAACCCTGGAAAAATCATATTTGCTTCGAATTGATGGTAAAGTTACTGAGCGCCCACAGCATATGTACATGCGTGTAGCGATCGGAATTCATAAGGATGATATGGAAAGTGTTATTCGGACCTATAATCTGATGACAGAGCGCTGGTTTACTCATGCAACTCCAACACTTTTCAATGCCGGAACCCCAAAACCTCAAATGTCTTCCTGTTTTCTTTTATCGATGAAGGATGATAGTATTGACGGTATTTACGATACCCTGAAACAGACTGCCAGAATTTCTCAAAGTGCAGGTGGGATAGGCCTTGCTATCCATAATGTAAGGGCAACAGGTAGTTATATTGGAGGTACCAATGGTACAAGTAATGGGATTGTTCCGATGCTTAAAGTATTTAATGATACAGCGCGTTATGTTGATCAGGGTGGAGGAAAGAGAAAAGGTGCATTTGCTATTTATCTGGAACCCTGGCATGCAGATGTGTTTGAATTTCTGGATCTGAGAAAGAATCATGGTAAAGAGGAAATGCGCGCCAGAGACTTGTTTTATGCACTCTGGGTACCCGATCTTTTTATGAAAAGGGTTGAAGCCAATGATGAGTGGAGTCTGTTCTGCCCTCATGAAGCCCCTGGTTTGCATGAATGCTTTGGAAAAGAGTTTGAAGAGCTTTATCAACAGTATGAAGCCGAAGGAAGAGCGCGTAAAACCATTAAGGCACAGGAACTATGGTTTGCTATTCTTGAAGCACAAATTGAAACCGGTACTCCTTACCTGCTTTACAAGGATGCAGCAAACAGCAAAAGTAATCAGCAGAATCTGGGTACCATTAAATGCAGTAATCTATGTACCGAAATTATGGAATATACAAGTCCTGATGAAGTGGCAGTATGTAATCTCGCGTCCATTGCACTACCTCGTTTTGTTACTGAAGGGCAGTTTGATTTTGAGAAACTTTATGAGATTACCTACCAGGTTACAAAAAACCTGAATTGCATTATCGATAATAACTTCTATCCGGTTGAGGAGGCTCGGAATTCTAATCTTCGTCACCGCCCCGTTGGTTTAGGGGTGCAGGGTCTTGCTGATGTTTTTATTTTGATGCGTCTGCCATTTGAAAGTGAACTGGCGGCATTATTGAACAGGAATATATTTGAGACCATATATTTTGCAGCTATGACGGCGAGTAAGGATTTGGCTAAGGAACAGGGTGCTTATGAAAGCTTCAATGGGTCACCTTTATCAAAGGGTTTGTTCCAGTTTGATTTATGGGGGCTTAAGCCTTCTGAGAGGCATGACTGGGAGAAGCTGAGAGAAGAGGTAAAGCAATTTGGAGTTCGCAATTCTTTGCTTGTTGCACCCATGCCAACAGCATCTACTTCACAGGTATTAGGGAATAATGAATGTTTCGAGCCTTACACATCCAATATTTATACCCGCAGAGTATTAAGCGGAGAATTTATTATTGTGAATAAACATTTACTTAAAGATTTGATTAATCTGGGCTTATGGAATAATACCATGAAAGATAATATCATCCGGGCGAATGGCTCTGTTCAGCATATTGAAGAAATTCCAAAAGATATCAGAGAATTATATAAAACGGTTTGGGAGATTAAGCAGCGCAATCTGATAGATATGGCTGCTGACCGTGGTGCTTTTATTTGCCAGTCGCAATCACTTAATCTTTTTGTTGATAATCCCAATACAGCAAAATTAACTTCCATGCACTTTTATGCCTGGAAAAAAGGATTAAAGACCGGAATGTATTACCTGCGTACCCAGGCAGCAACAAAGGCGGTTCAGTTTACTGTAGAAAAACAGGGAGGGAAATCAATGGAACCTGTAGTTCCTAAGCTTGATCCGCTTCAGAATAATGACCTTGGAGGAGTGGAATCGTCAATTTCTGAAGGGGGAGCAAGTTGTAGTATGGAAGATGGTTGTATTTCGTGTGGTTCTTAAGTAGATCACGAATATTTTAACCATGTATTATGTAGCTTTAGCGGTGCAATATTTGCTTGAAATATAAAGTCTGGCTCCGGTCAAATGCTTCCATATTCAGAAAAGGAAAATGATTAATTGAACTTAAATAGCAAAGTTTAGAGGAGGAATTAGTTCCCGGGAAATTTTACCCGGGATTCTGACCATGAAATCTGAAACTAATGATTAAACATGAGATTATAACCTGTGAGCGTTGTGCAAAAAGAATGGAATGCAAGGCAAATGCTTTTACTAAATGTCAATGCAGCACTGTACAATTGAACCTGAATGAGGTTCAGTATGTAAGTGAACATTATGAGGGATGTTTATGTGCGGCCTGCCTGATTGAGTTGAAGGAGGAGTATCGCAGGTTTTATCAGTTAGGGATATCATAGAAATCATTCAGGAATCTGGATAAGTGGACAACATATCAAAGCTTTATATGCCTGAAAAAGCTATTTAAAGTTTGAATAAGAGGCCTGAATAGTGCCTGATGGCTTTAAAAATTTTCTCCTTAATTTGGTAATTCGAAATGCCGAAGACTGACATTATCCAATTCTTACTAATAACTTTTTGTATAACTCCTTTAAAAATCAATACTCTTCACTCTTGTATCATGTTTAATACTTAGACTTTTTTATCTTCCAATTGTCCTTATCTTGAGGCTTAAAAGGATATTACTACTAAATATATTATGTCAATTAAAATTATAGAGCATGTCAAAGCGTAATGATAAATTATCTGATTCAGGATTGGAAAGTAAGAAATCTGACCTAAAGCAAAAACAATCAGCAATCTCACAAATTAAACGTCGCAAATTTTTGGGTTTAGGAGCTCTTGGACTAGTTAGTTTGCCATTCATTGGCATGGCTAATAGGGGTTTGGGTATTGAATCTTCACTTTCTTCAAATAGTATAGGGGAGGAGTTGAGTCTAAATGCAAAAAAGTTATTTGTAATGGATGGGCATATTCATGTTATGTCCAGACAGTTACTTCAAAATCTGAATATTGGAGACAGATATCCGGATGGCACGGTTGATCTGCCCAGAATGATAGAAGGCGGAATTAATGCCTGTTTTTTTTCGGTTTACACCCCGGAACCTTATTATCCGGGACGCCATGAGGTTAAAAATACATTTCGGATTATAGAAGTTGCACTTCAGCAAATAGAAAAGAATAATGCTAAAATAGAATTGGCTCTTAATGCATCAGATATAGAAAAGATTAGTAAGAAGGGTAAAGTTGCTGCATTTCTCGATATTGAAGGGGGCTTTGACCTTGATGGCGATTTAAACATTCTTAGGGCATTGTATCGTTTAGGATTGAGATCAGCACAATTAACGGCACATAACGACAGCAATTCCTTTATTGATGCATGTTATGGAAAGAGATTATGGGGTGGTATCAATGCTCATGGCAAGGATTTGATTGCCGAAATGAACAGATTAGGGATGATGATCAATGTTGCTCATGCTTCTGATGAAGCCATTCTACAATCCGTAGAGGCAAGTAGTGATCCTGTCATTTATAGTCATGGTGGTTTCCGTGGAATCGTAGATAACAAACGCTGTATTAGCGATCATGCGGCCAAAGCTCTGGCTGCAAAAGGTGGTGTTATAGGCCTTCAGTTTGGTAGCGGTTTTAATGATCCTAATTATTCAAAATGGATTAAATTAAGTAATCCGGTGGAAAAACCTCCTGTGATATCGATTTCTAAAGATGCTACGATAGAGGAAGTTGATAAAATGGCTGCAACTGAGCTGCCATTTGTACCAGCTACAGAAATTCCTGATGAGTACAAAATGGATGTAGCCCAGTTAGCGCGCGTGATAGACTACGGGGTCAATCTTGTTGGCGAAGATCATGTCGCATTTGGCTGTGACTTTGATGGCGGGATACCATTAGCCAAGCAAATGAAAGATATAAGTGATTATCCTGAAATTATTAAAGCAATAAGAGCCCTCGGGTACTCTGATGAAAGGGTTCGTAAAATCTGTGGTTTGAATTGGCTAAGAGTAATCCGCAGAGTAACAGAAAGCTAAATTTTGTAAACGGTAAATTTATGTAATTGCCTAATGGAACTTAAAAAATCCATTAGGCATTTTTTTGTTTTATAAGAATATGCACTTCTCTAAACAATGCATATTGTCATTACTTTATTGATATAAATTCAATTTTTGCCAATTGTTAAAATCCCTTTGCTGGTGTTTAAAAAACCAAATGGTTGCGCATCGCTTTTGGATAATCAGCTAGTGCAATCTCCGGTTCTGCGATTTCCGGATGCCATAATTTCTCCCATTCAAAGCTGTAAAAGCCTTTATATCCATCTTTATAGAGAATGTCTATTGCTTCAAAGATTGGAACATCCCCTTGTCCAAGAAGACTATATTGCAATTTGTCACCATTTAATTTTGCATCTTTAATATGTGTATGACGAATGTATTTCTTTAATTTTTTATAAACTATCAGTGGCGATTCTTTGGTTATTGTCCACATATTTGCAATGTCCCAAACCAAAGCAACATTAGGATGGGAGACTGCTTTCATAACTTTCAGTATATCTTCTGATCCTGAGAAATCACCATGTGTTTCCAATAAAACTGTAACATTTTGCTCTTTGGCATATTTAC
>CAZGWG010000039.1:0-23786 GCA_964529165.1 uncultured Sphingobacterium sp. | reverse complement strand
CAAAAGTATTTTGTTAGGAATGTAATATTTTTCCATTTCTCTACGCTTTTCGTCTGCATCAATGCCGGTAATTGCAATCTCATATAATCCAAAAACATGATTCAATAGCAGATTAGCCCAGTTGGAATAGGCTGAACCATAAGATTTGATATGAGGATGAACATTCCGAAGCATTGCCAGCGAAACATCCAGATAGTGCTGCTGATCAAAGAAATGACCAAGCTTATACAGATTACCGGCCATCACAGAATTAGAAGACGGAATCACATTATCCATAATTTCCTGCTTCCTGGCAATAAGCTGCTCGGCAGATTGCGGCGTATAAAAGAACATTCCGCTTTCAGGGTCATGAAAGTCTGAAAGTGTGTAATCTGCCAGCTGCTTTGCTTTATAAAGGTAGCTCTCTTCAAAACTCGCTTCGTATAAACCAATCAAGCCATCTATCACAAATGCATAATCATCAAGAAATGCGCCTGACCATTCTTCGGATGAATTATTAGAATTATACACTCTGATAATTTCATCTCCTGACATAAGTTTATTCTGAATAAATGCAGCACTTAATTTTGCTTTACGAAGAAATTCAGTGTCTCCAAAAACGCGGTAGGCATCGGTGTAGGCTTTCAACATCATCCCATTCCAGGAGGCGAGGATTTTATTGTCAAGTGCCGGGCGAACACGGATAGCCCTTGCTTCAAGTAGTTTTTTCTTTGATTCTGAAATTCTAGCTGCCAGTTCCTTTTCATTTATTCCAAGTCTGGAAGCAAGCTCAGAGTCTTCCAGATTTCTCATCAGGATATTTGTACCCTCTTCCTCCCAGTTGCCATCATCACTAATCTGATAGTAAATGCAAAACAGATCTGCTTCCTCCTTTAGAATAGCCTTTACTTTCTCTTTTGTGAAGGTATAGAATTTACCTTCAATCCCCTCACTATCCGCATCCAATGCTGAATAAAACCCATGCTCAGGTGAAGTTAATTCCCTTTCCACAAATTCAAGACTTTCATATACTACATTTCTGTATATCGGGTCGGGTGTGTATTGGTATGCTTCAGAATAAAGTGAAATTAACTGAGCATTGTCATATAACATTTTCTCAAAATGCGGTACATGCCATTTTCCATCAACAGAATATCGGGCAAATCCTCCCCCGATCTGATCATAAATTCCACCAAAAGCCATTTTTTGCAGGGTAATCCTGACTGCAACATGCGCAGCATCATCCTTCATCAGGAAGGCATACCTAAGCATAAATTGCCAGTTATTGGGCAAGGGAAACTTTGGAGCCCGATTATATCCGCCATCAATCAGGTCAAACGTTCGCTTCCATGGAAGCATAATAGCTTCCAGATCTTCCTTCGTAAAAACTTTCTCCCCCTTTACAGGAATCATTTGCTCTGACTGGTTTATACCTTCTGTTAGTCTGACGGCATAAGTTACGGCCTCATCAGGCTTTTCCCTCCAGAAATCGGCCAGATTCTGCAAGAGACTTTTCCAGTCATTCTTCCGAAAGTAGGTACCACCGTATATTGGTCTTTGATCCGGAAGACAGAAACAATTAAGGGGCCAGCCACCACTACCTGTCATTAACTGAACAGCATTCATATAAATCTGATCAATATCCGGCCGTACCTCACGATCAATCTTAATACAAACGAAATTCTTATTCATAATTTCAGCAACCGCTGAATCTTCAAAGCTTTCATGTTCCATGACATGACACCAATGACAAGCTGAATAACCAATACTTACCAGAATCAATTTATTTTCAGTCCTTGCTTTTTCCAAAGCTTCCTCGCCCCAGGGGTACCAGTCAACCGGGTTTTCAGCATGCTGGAGTAAATATGGAGAGCTTTGATTTTTTAATCTGTTCGACATAATCTGAGATATATTGTAAAAATAAGAAAGGAAGGGGAATTGAAGTTGTGTTTAAAAATTAATTACTTCCCGATGTTTAAACTCCTGTTTTTAGATACAATAGAATAGATTTAAGTAATCTTTAAAGTTAATGACAGAAGTATAAGTCAGATTAGACAGAAAGCCTTAAATTTCAACATGAAAATAACCCATACAGATATATACCGATTTAGTATACCCATGGAGCCTTTCACTATTGCGACGGGTACAATGGACTTTGCACAAAATGTTTTCATCCGAATACATACTGATAGCAATCATTACGGGGTTGGAGAGTGCTCGGCCTTTCCAATGATTGTAGGAGAAACACAGGAAACCTGCCTGGCAATGGCAAGGGATTTTTCGAAAATACTCAAAGGAAAAGACCCACTTGATATTCCCGCCAGACTTCAGGATCTGCATAATCTTAGCGCTCTGAATTCAACCATTAAAAGTGCTTTTGACATCGCGCTTTATGATCTTGCTTCAAAGAATGCAGGACAGCCGCTTTACAGATATTTAGGCGGAGAAAAAAGAGTAATTGAAACTGACATGACCATAGGAATTGCTGAACCTGAAGCAATGGCTGAACTCGCATTAAAATATCATAAGCAAGGTGCCAGGATCCTGAAGATAAAATTAGGCAAAGATCCGGATCTGGATATACAACGAATCAGAACGATCAGAAAAATGGTTGGCGAACAAGTAATTCTCAGAATAGATGCGAATCAGGGATGGGATTTCGAACAGGCAGTCAAATGTTTAAATCAGATGCAGGATCTTAATATCGAGTTTTGCGAACAACCGATGCGTACCTGGTATGACGACAGACTGCCGGAATTAAAACGAAAGACCCCTATCAAAATTATGGCGGATGAAAGTTGTTATAACCACCACGATGCCAGAAAACTGATCAATTCAGCATCATCCGATTATCTCAATATTAAATTCGCAAAATCAGGGGGCATACTTGAAGGACTGAAGATTCATCAGGTTGCTATTGAATCAGGCATTCCATGTATGATCGGGAGTATGCTGGAAAGCAGAATAGCATTAAGTGCAAACTTACATTTTGCCTATGCCTGCCCCGGCATTCAATATTTTGATCTTGACACATGCCTGCTTGGGCATCTTGCAGATCCGGTAAGCGGAGGAGTCAAATACAACGGATTTTTTCTGGATATTCCTGAAACACCAGGTATAGGAGCAGATGCCGATGAGGAATTCCTGAAAGCCTGTGAACACTGGTGTATCTAAACAAGAAAAGCCGGAAAATTCCGGCCTTTCTTGTTTACAAAGTATTCTTATTTGCTGAGTTCAGCAAAGTATTTATGAAATAAAGGAATGGTTTCTATTCCCTTATAGAAGTTAGCAATATCGAATTTTTCATTCGGAGAGTGAAGATTATCACTATCCAAACCAAAGCCCATCAGAACGGTTTTAATACCCAACTCCTTCTCGAATAATGCTACAATAGGAATACTCCCTCCCCCCCTTGTTGGGATTGGCTCTTTACCAAAAGACTCAAGAATTGCTTTTTCGGCAGCTTTATAGGCTATACTATCGGTGGGTGTAACAACGGGTTCACCTCCATGATGAGGAGTTACTTTAACTTTTACACTTTTTGGAGCAATACGCTCGAAATGATCTTTAAAAAGCTTGGTAATCTTGTCTGATTGCTGGTTAGGGACCAGGCGCATAGAAATTTTTGCAAATGCTTTGGATGGCAGAACGGTTTTAGCCCCTTCGCCAATATAACCGCCCCAGATTCCATTGACTTCAAGTGTTGGACGGGTGCCTGTCCTTTCGAGTGTGGTATAACCTTTTTCACCCCATAACTCATCTACTTTCAAATCAATCTTATATTCTGATTCACTGTAGGGTGCTCTATTGAGCATTTCACGTTCCTGATCACTCAATTCAAGAACATCATCATAAAATCCGGGAATTGTGATATGATTATTTTCGTCGTGCATGGAGGCAATCATTTTCGCAAGTATTGTAGCAGGATTTGCTACTGCACCACCATAAACACCTGAATGTAAATCACGATCGGGTCCGGTAACCTCAACTTCAACATAAGATAGTCCGCGTAAACCAGTCTCAAGCGATGGATGCTCTAAACTGATCATAGAGGTATCTGATATCAGCACAACATCAGCCTTTAAACGTTCTTTATTCTGACTAACAAAAATCCCGAGGTTGCTTGAACCAACTTCCTCTTCCCCTTCAATCATAAATTTTATATTACATGGAAGTGAATTGGTGCTGATCATCAATTCGAAGGCTTTCACATGCATATAAAATTGTCCCTTGTCATCACAGGCCCCCCTTGCATAAATCTTCTCATCCCTGATTGTGGGTTCAAATGGAGGGGTATTCCATAGGTCAAGAGGATCAGGTGGCTGTACATCATAATGCCCATATACCAAAACAGTTGGAAGGGAATTATCAATAATTTTTTCTCCGAAAACTATTGGATAGCCCGCTGTTTCACAAATTTCAACTGTATCGGCACCGGCAGATTTCAATTTTTCAGCAACATACTCCGCAGTTTTAAGCATATCAGCTTTAAACTTCGGATCTGCACTTACCGATGGAAACCTTAATAACTCGAATAACTCATCAAGGAAGCGTTGTTTATTCTCGCTTACATACCCTTTAATATCTTGCATATAATTGATTTTTACGCAAAGATAAGAATCCGGCACTCAGCCATTCCTATTTAATGGTAAATAAATCACCATGCAGAAGCCTCTGCCAGCAACGAAAATCAGAACATTAAGGATAATTAATCCCAGCTAGCTAACCTTTTCTCATCCAGTTTATGAGAGAAATCCATTTTCTCCAAATTTTGAACTTTAGAAACCTCCTTCTTGGCCGGAGACTTTATAATAGTGAAACCTAATGAGACAAAACCAGCTAATGCAATTATTGCGATTACTCTTTTCATGATTATATTCTTATTAATAAATGCCAAATGATAGTTAATGGATTATCTATTTCCTCGCTTGATTATTTTTACCGGGGTACTTGTAGTGTCAGTAGTGGCTGCACTTCTAAATGCACCTCCTTCAGATTCAGATTGCTGGTCAATAATATCCCATTGACCACAACCACGGCATAAAATACCTTTATCGGTCTTAATTAAAGTTTTGTCACTTGGTGTTGCCAACTCTTCTTTTTCACAAGCACCCAAAAAAAGTGTTCCAATTACTGTTAGCGTTAATAATACTTTTTTCATAATTTTTATTGATTTATGTGTTTATATAATTTATGTTTAAAAATCTTCAAATGACGACAAAATAAAAGTTAAAATGAGTTGGGTTAATTATCTAAATTTATTTTAAACTTACAAGCCAATACTAGAATGAAAATACTGAACTTGATATGGCTATTTGTAAGCATGAATGCTTATACTCAAAATATTCATAAAAGTTTCACAGATATCAATTCTGATACAGCTAAGGTTATTTTACTTAACAATCAAGCATTTAACGCTAGATTAACTAATCCCGACTTAACTATAAGCAAAGCAAATAAAGCTCTGAAATTAGCATTAAAGTTAAATTACATCAATGGGATCGCAGAATCTTATCGTGTAATTGGTGTCGGAAAGAGTTATAAAAATTCGCCTGATGCTTCAATAGAATATTACTTAAATGCTTTAACTTATTTAAAGAAAGGCAATAATCTTGAAGGAGAAGCCAAGGTTTATAATAATATAGGAAACCTTTACAGAGATATTGATCATATAAAATCTCTGGAAAACTTTAATAAAAGCTTAAAAATAGCTAAAAAATTAGAAATTAAAGATCTCATAGCAGGCCTGTATTTAAATATAGGAACAGTCAATCAGCAAATGAGAAATTATCCTGCAGCCTCATCTTACTATAACCTAAGTCTTATGATGTTCAAAAATTTAGGTAATAAAATAGGAATAATTCAAAGCCATCAAAACCTTGGCGTACTCTATTTAAATATAAGAAATTTTGAAAGTGCAGAGAATCACTTATCGGATGCCCTGGAGAAAGCAAAAGAAGAAAAACTAAATAATTCTATTGCCAGTATTAACCTCACTCTCACCGCAGTATATATTGCTCAAAAAGAATTTCTTAAAGCTGAGAAAACCATTGAGGAAGGCTTAATCTACGCCAGATTACTTAAGGATTCAAAGCTTGAATACAATTATACTCTTACCTCTTATGATCTGGAAAATAAACGTAAGAATTATAAACAGGCTCTAAATTATTTACAGAAAGCCTACAAACAAGACAGTATAACTTATGCCAGTAATATTTCTGATAAAATCAACCTTCTGGAATCTCAACATATTCAACTTGAAAAGCAAAAAGAAAACGAACTTACAATCGCCAAACAAAAAAACACCCAACTACTTCTATGGACAAGCAGCGCAGTTGCAATCATGGCATTTTGTGTTATTTTCTTATTAATTAAAATTGTCCGAAAGTCTTCCCATAATAACAAAGAATTAAGTCGTCTGAATCTTGAAATTTCGAGACAAAAAGATGATTTGGATAAAGTCAATCAGAATCTCGAAGAGATAATTGAAGACCGGACTAAAGACCTTCAGATTAAAAACAAAAAACTATCCGAATATTCTTCCCATTTATCTCACCAGATCAGAAGCCCCGTTGCAACATTAAAAGGACTTATGCTATTGGAAAAGGACGATTTGATCGAAAAAGAAGAATTAATTGAACAAATTGGAAAATGTATTTATGATCTTGATGATAAGATCATAAATATCAACGAAAATTTAAATAATCCTCAAAAGTCAAGTTTGATCGTTGAGGATTAACTTTGAGTTTGTATCTTCTTTATGTTGACAATTATAGTCAACACCTTTAAATACTATTTCGGCATAAGTACCATTTCAGTCCTTAATCTCAAATCTCTTTCTTAATTTAGCGCGAAAAAACAGGAGTAAATTTTGGATTATTTAGACGGACTAAATCCTTCTCAGCGGGCGGCAGTTGAACAGACAGAGGGACCAGTGATGATTGTTGCGGGAGCAGGATCCGGAAAAACCCGGGTAATTACTTACCGCGTAGCTCATCTCATTAGAAAAGGGGTCGACCCATTCAATATTCTGGTGTTAACATTCACCAATAAAGCTGCGAAAGAAATGCGGGAACGTATAATGAAAGTGGTCGGTGCAGAAGCTAAAAATATCTGGATGGGCACCTTTCACTCAGTATTCGCTAAGCTTCTTCGGGTTGAAGCTACCAAAATTGGATATCCCTCGAATTTCACAATTTATGATACGGATGATAGCAAAAGCTTAATCCGTACTATCCTCAAGGAAAAACAGTTAGATGATAAGCTTTACAATGCCAACTTCGTCTACAACAGAATATCATCATCAAAAAATAATCTGATTTCTCCTGCGGAATACCTTAAAAATGAACATATTCAGGCAGAAGATTTTTCAACCGGCCGGGGGCAGATGGGAGAAATCTACCAAATATATGCTCAACGCTGTTTTAAAGCCGGGGCGATGGACTTTGATGACCTCCTGTTTAAGACTAATGTACTCCTGCGTGAACATCCAGAAGTGCTTTATAAATATCAGAATAAGTTCAAATATTTGATGGTCGATGAGTATCAGGATACCAATTACTCTCAATATCTGATTGTAAAAAAACTGGCTGCAAATAATGAAAACATCTGTGTTGTGGGTGATGATGCACAAAGTATTTACGCATTTAGGGGAGCTAATATCCAAAACATTCTCAATTTTGAAAAAGACTACCCTGATCTGAAAGTCTTCAAACTGGAGCAAAATTACCGCTCCACGCAAAATATAGTAAGTGTCGCCAATAGTATTATTGCTAACAACAAAAATCAACTCAAAAAATCAGTCTTTTCAGAAAATGAGGAAGGTGATAAGATCAGAGTTTCCAGAGCTTTTAGCGATAATGAAGAAGGTAAAATAGTAGCAGAAGCAATCGTACAGGAACAGGCACAAAAAGGTTCAAAATATCATGACTTTGCCATACTTTACCGTACTAACGCCCAATCCAGAGCAATGGAAGAGGCTCTCCGTAAATTAAATGTTCCTTACAAAATATATGGAGGCCTGTCCTTCTATCAACGCAAAGAAATAAAAGATCTTATAGCTTATTTCAGACTCACCTTTAATCCCAATGACGAAGAGGCTATCAAAAGGGTAATTAATTATCCGCGCCGCGGGATTGGTGACACTTCGATTGAACGGATTATGATTGCAGCGGATCAATATAACCTCACCATGTGGGAAGTTATTTGTGATGCACCTAAATACCTGGACTCAAGGAGCTCCTCATCTGTTGCAAACTTTGCTTCTTTGATTCAAAGTTTCCAGGTGATGACAAAAACGCATTCTGCGTATGATACAGCCCTTCATATTGCACAACACTCTACCCTGCTGAAAGATCTTTATTCTGATAAATCTGTTGAAGGATTAAGCAGGTATGAAAATATACAAGAGCTTTTAAATGGGATAAAAGAATTCAGCGAGCGAGAAGATATTGAGGAAAAAGGGCTTGATGTATTCATGCAGGATATCGCGCTGCTTACCAATGACGATAATGATAAGAATCCTGACGCAGATACAGTCTCATTAATGACTATCCATTCCGCCAAAGGACTGGAGTTTGACAATGTATTTGTAGTTGGTTTGGAAGAGAACCTATTCCCTTCACAAATGTCATTGAGTTCACGTACTGATCTTGAAGAAGAACGCAGACTTTTTTATGTTGCAATAACACGTGCAGGAAAAAAACTAACACTCTCCTATGCTACATCACGCTATCGTTGGGGAACCTTAACTAGTTGTGAACCCAGCAGATTTATTGAAGAGATCGATGCCCGTTATCTTGAGCTCGATTTTAAACCCCAGACTAAACTTTCAGGAAGCTCACTCTTTGATGATGATAGATCGCCTTGGCAGCAAAAAGAAACTTTTAGTAAGCCAAAACCTGCCTCCATCCCCAGGACAAGTTCAATACTTCCTAAAGCACATGTTCCAAGTGAAGGATTCGCTCCATCAGACACTTCGGGCTTACAGGTTGGTATGGAGGTTGAGCATGAACGCTTCGGTTTTGGTAAAGTAATTCACCTGGAAGGCAACAAACCTGACATCAAAGCAACAATATTTTTTAAAGATTTGGGACAGAAGCAATTATTGCTAAAATTTGCTAAATTGAAAATTATAAAATAAATTCAAAAACGCGATTTAGAGCTTAAAAACCGCATATTTAAGTCCGCGCCAATAGCTAACTACAATGACATTTGATTATAATACCACTAGGAAAAAATTAATTCTTGCCGAATATGGACGCAATGTCCAGAATATGGTTAAATATATTGTTGATCTGCCAACTAAAGATGAGCGTAATCGTTACGCCCAGGTTGTCATCGATCTTATGGGTTTTTTAAATCCGCACTTACGTGATGTTGCTGATTTCAAACATAAATTATGGGATCATTTACACATTATCTCTGATTTTAAAATTGATGTAGATTCTCCCTATCCGAAACCATCCGAAGATGCCATACGTTTTAAACCGGCTCCATTATCATATCCCCAACAAAGGATAAAATATAAGCATTACGGAAAAACAGTAGAGCTGATGATAAGCCGGGCCAAGAACATTGAAGATCCTGAACGTAAACAGGCTATGGTTCAATCAATCGCCAACTTCATGAAAATGGCTTATGTTACCTGGAATAAAGACAGTGTTGCTGATGAAACAATTATCAAAGATTTACGTGAAATGTCAAATGGCGCTTTACAACTGGAAGAAAACGTTAATCTTCAACGCGTAGAAGTAAGACAAGCTCCAAGTACCGGCAGACAAAGGAATACGAATCAGAATAAGGGAAGACAAAACGGAAGCAACAGAAATAACTCTGGTTCAAACCGACAAAGGAGTAATAATACCGGGGGAAAAAGATATTAATTCTTTTAGTATTATTCAGTTCATTGATTCCGGGATTACCAGCTTTTTATTATTCTGACTCAGAATTTTCGGAAGAGTTTATTTGAGAAAATCACATTTCCTTATTACTTCAAAAAAATTAACCAATTCAATAACATATTATTTTAAGCAGAGAAAACTGGTTTTTGTAAATTAGCTTTTTCGCTATATTAAATAATTAAAACCCTTTACCGAAAAGATGAATGCATTTGAAATTGTTGGTGGTAAGCCTTTAAAAGGAGAAATTATACCTCAGGGAGCAAAAAATGAAGCATTACAAATCATTTCTGCCGTTCTCTTAACTGAAGAAAAAATTACAATCAGCAATATTCCCGACATAAAAGATGTCAATAAACTCATTGAATTGGTTGCAGATCTTGGAGTAAAAGTTGAACGAATAAATCAGGACACCTATACCTTCCAAGCCTCAAAAATCAATCTTGATTTTTTTCAATCGGAAGCATTCAAATCTAAAGGGGGAAGTTTGAGAGGATCTATTATGATAGTTGGTCCTCTATTGGCTCGTTTTGGGAAAGCAGCTATTCCAAAACCCGGGGGCGACAAAATCGGAAGAAGAAGGCTTGACACACATTTTCTCGGATTTGAGAAGCTGGGTGCCAAATTTATCTATGACAAAAAAACAAACTTCTTTAATGTCGATGCCAGCAATCTTAAAGGCGCTTATATCTTATTGGATGAAGCTTCAGTTACCGGAACTGCGAATGTAGTGATGGCAGCAGTACTTGCCAAAGGTGAAACAACAATCTATAATGCTGCCTGCGAACCTTATCTGCAGCAGCTCTGCAAAATGCTCAACCGGATGGGGGCTAAAATTTCAGGTATAGGCTCCAATCTGCTTAAAATAGAAGGTGTCAAAAAGCTTGGAGGTACAGAACACCGGCTCTTACCTGATATGATTGAAATCGGTTCCTTCATTGGATTAGCGGCAATGACTGAATCAGAAATCACAATCAAGGATGTACATTTTGAGGAATTGGGTATGATTCCTGAAGTATTCAGAAAATTAGGTATCAAGTTCGAATTGAGAGGAGATGATATTTTCATCCCATCCCAAAAACATTATGAAGTTGATACTTTTATCGATGGTTCAATAATGACCATTGCAGATGCCCCCTGGCCTGGATTTACACCTGATTTGCTTAGTATCATGCTGGTAATAGCCACACAGGCCAAAGGAAATGTTCTGATCCACCAAAAAATGTTTGAAAGCCGTTTGTTCTTTGTGGACAAACTAATTGATATGGGAGCCCAGATTATTTTATGTGATCCTCACCGTGCTACAGTGATTGGTCTGGATAAGAAAGTAAAACTCAGAGGTATTGAAATGACTTCTCCGGATATCAGAGCAGGTGTATCTTTACTCATCGCAGCCCTTTCTGCTCAGGGAACATCCATAATTTATAATATTGAACAAATTGAGCGTGGTTACCAAAATATTGATGTACGACTCAGGGCATTGGGAGCTAATATAAAACGAATTAATGTGACTAATAAAACCGGACATTAAGCAATATAATCTTTTTGCTGGCCGCTTATATAATCATTGTATTAGGTAAAATCCTTACATCATTGCCCAAACTTTCTTTCTGGAAATAATATTCAGGTTAACACTTATTAATTAGTATAGGCCCGATATGCTTTACCTGCCTTTATTCCTCTCATCTCTGCAATAGAGATATGTCTGTAATTAATTATCCCCTTAACGCGGTTTTCTGCGTAAAAGAATCAATATAATAATCCATTATAGTACATTATTTCGTATAATGGATTATTATCAGGCGGAACAGTGAATATCGGCTTAATATATTTCATTCATGAATATTGTCATCATCGGGAATGGTATTACAGGAATTACCTGTGCACGGAATATCAGAAAACTGGATTCCAGCGCTTCTGTAACTGTGATTTCGGGAGAAAGCGAACATTTTTTTTCACGTACAGCTCTCATGTATATCTATATGGGGCACATGAAATTTGAACATACCAAGCCCTATGAAGATGGATTTTGGAGTAAAAACAGAATACATTTAGTCAGGGCTAATGTTAAAAACCTGAATGCAAAAAACAAATTGCTTCTTCTCGATAATGGAAAATCAATCTCATACGACAAACTGGTTATAGCAAGCGGTTCAAAACCAAACAAATTTGGATGGACCGGAGAAAACCTCCAAGGAGTTCAGGGTCTTTACAGCATACAGGATCTTGAACTCATGGAGAAGAATACCCGGAACATTTCATCCGCAGTGATTGTAGGTGGAGGTTTAATAGGTATTGAAATGGCTGAGATGCTTCACAGCAGAAAAATCCCGGTTACTATTCTTGTTCGGGAGACCTTATACTGGCGAAATGTTTTGCCTCAGGCAGAAGCAGAATTGATTGGCAAACATATAGTAAGCCATGGAATAGATCTTCGCTTCAGCACCGAGCTTAAAGAGATCATTGCTGATGATAATGACCGGGTTAGAGGAGTGAGAACAAGTACTGATGAAATCTTTGAATGTCAGTTTGTTGGCCTCACCGCAGGTGTAAAACCGAATATTGAATTCCTTGAGAAGAAGGAAATTGAGACTGAGCGTGGAATTCTGATTAATGAATACTTTGAAACCAGTATTAGTGATATCTATGCTGCCGGTGATTGTGCACAATTCCGGAAACCAAAACCTGGAGAGCCTGCCATTGAACAATTATGGTATACCGGAAAAATGCAGGCCGAAACACTGGCAAAAACTATCTGCGGGAATAAAACACCGTACAACAGGGGAATTTGGTTCAATTCTGCTAAATTCTTTGATATAGAATATCAGACCTATGGACAGGTATTGCCGGAAAACAATCAAGACCAGAAAAGTTTTTATTGGGAGCACCCTAATGGCAAGCATGCATTCAGGGCAAATTACACCAATTCGGATGAACGCATTTTAGGTTTCAATTTCATAGGAATCAGATTCAGACAAGTTGTTGCAGAAGAGTGGATAAGAGAGGGGAGAACAATCGGTTTTGTGATTCAAAATCTGAAAACTGGATGGTTTGATCCGGAATTCTCTAAAACCTATTACAATGATATCTCACATTGTTATTTTGAGCGTATAAAATCCGATTCCATGATTAACAATTCCTTAAAACTCTGAAATGGAAGATATTTCACTTTCAATCGCCAGACCTTCTGCAGGCAGCTCCTTACAAAAAGCAGGTGCTACATTCACTGCATGCGCAATATTGTGTTCAATAATTGCCACTTTCGGCCCCGGCAAATCCGATCCCCTACTATTCTTTTTCCTGATTACAGGTCTGTTTATTTTCGGTGGAATATTTTACTCTATACCCTATTTTAAGGCATCTGAAGGGATTAAAAATGATGGAGTCATGCGAAATAGCCTCAGCAATCGAGGTGCTATCGCCTGGGGTATTGCGATTCTGATGACTGGTTTCTATGTTATCCTTTACTGGTTTCCTTATTATCTTGAGGGCCTTATCCGCACGATGGATCCCCTCAGTATGATACTGAGAGGCAAGGCATCTGACCAGTGGTTTTTGTACGGTGCCTTTTATACCCTGGCAGTTCTCATCATGGGAATGCGTTTTATTGCCAAGTATAAATTCAGCCGTTATCATATCATAAGAACCCTATCTGTCATGTTCTTTCAATTAGGCTTCGCATTTTTATTGCCTGCATTGCTATTAAAATTAAACCAGCCGGAATTTTACTTTTCCTATTTCTGGCCATTGAAGTATTCCTATCTTTTTCCAAATGATATAGATTATCTGATCCAATCAGGTAATCTGGGTGTTTTTATGGTTTTCTGGGGCTTAGTCATGACATTCATCGCTACACCAATTCTAACTTACAATTTTGGTAAACGATGGTACTGCTCCTGGGTTTGCGGTTGCGGCGCATTGGCCGAAACTTTAGGGGATCCTTACAGGCAAAATTCAGATAAGTCTCTGAAAGCTTGGAAAATTGAGCGATGGATGGTACATTCAGTTCTGGTATTCATAGTAATCACTACAGGATTGCTTTGGCTGAATTCATGGTATAGCGGGGCTATTTTAGGTAATACCTCAGGCCTGTTTTCTCAATGGTATGGATTCCTGATCGGCTCAGTATTTTCGGGGGTTATCGGAACCGGCTTCTACCCAATAATGGGATCACGCGTTTGGTGCCGTTTTGGATGTCCAATGGCAGCTATTCTGGGATTATTCCAAAGGTTCAAATCAAAATTCAGAATTACAACAAACGGAGGACAGTGTATCTCATGTGGAAATTGCTCAACCTATTGTGAAATGGGAATTGATGTCAGAGCCTATGCTCAAAAGGGGGAGAATATCGTCCGGGCATCTTGTGTAGGTTGTGGTGTTTGCTCATCCGTTTGTCCGCGAGGAGTCCTTAAACTTGAAAATTTGGAAGAGCAAGGACGCTTTATTCCTTACATACGTCACGAAGACATGAAATGAATCAGGATAGCATAAAAAACTCTGTTTACGTAATAATCCCTGCATTTAACGAAAGCGAATCGATTGGAAAGGTTATTTCCGACATCCCCGATCTGGTTTCTGAAATTATTGTTGTAGATAATGCTTCTACAGATAATACGGGACAACTCGCAAAAGAAAAAGGGGCGACCGTTTTAAGGGAAAACAGGAAAGGTTATGGATATAGCTGTTTAAAAGGGATAGATTATATCCATGAAAAAGCCAGAGATGAAGATATCATTGTGTTCTTGGATGGTGATTATTCTGACTTTCCAGGCGAGATTGAAATGTTGATAGCTCCTATCAGATCATCCGGTTTCGATATGGTGATTGGTTCAAGAGCGTTGGGTGAAAGACAACATGGCTCTATGTTGTTTCAGCAAATTGCAGGAAACTGGCTGGCCACCAGATTGATCAAATTATTTTTCAATGCTCACTTTACTGATTTGGGTCCGTTCAGAGCCATTACTTGGGCTGCACTTCAGCAAATAAACATGAAGGATAAAACCTTTGGCTGGACAGTTGAAATGCAGGTAAAAGCAGCAAAACTCAAATTGAAATTTACCGAAATTCCGGTCAGTTACAGAAAAAGAATTGGTGTAAGCAAAGTCTCAGGTACAATAAAAGGAACAATCATGGCCGGATATAAGATATTACTTACCATTTTTAAAAATATTTAAATTTCATAGGCTTACCAATATATGCTTGAACATAGTATTTTAATACTTTACTGCTTGTCTCTATTCTTTATAATACTCTTCAGCATCGGGCAGCTAGCCTTACTAATCACCTTTCTTATTAACCGAAACAAAGTAATTCCGTTTAACAAGACTCCACAATTACCCTCTATTACTGTTCAACTACCCATTTATAATGAACGTTTTGTGATCCTGCGATTACTGGATTCAATAGAAAGATTAAATTATCCGAAAAGCAAATTAGAAATCCAGATACTCGATGATTCCACTGACGATACAACTGCAATTATTATCAAAAGGATTAAAGATTTAATGATTTCTGGTTTCAATATACAGCATATTCACAGATCAAACAGGGAAGGTTACAAAGCCGGGGCATTACAAAACGGACTGAACAATGCTTCAGGTGAATACCTTGCCATATTTGATGCCGACTTCATTCCGGGTCCTGATTTTCTGATTAATACCCTGGCTTATTTTTCGGATAAACAAACCGGAATGGTTCAAACCCGATGGGGACACTTGAATAGCAAGCAATCCTTGTTGACCAGAGTGCAGGAAACAGGACTTAACAGTCATTTTATTATTGATCAGGAAGCTCGAAATAAGGGTGGCTACTTTATTAATTTTAACGGAACAGCCGGTATATGGAAAAAAGATTGTATCATCGATGCAGGTGGATGGAAATCAGATACCCTTACAGAAGATCTGGATCTAAGTTATCGTGCCCAGATTAAAGGTTGGAAATTTAGTTACTGCCCCAATATAATTAGCCCTGCAGAATTACCAGACCGAATCAGTGCCATAAGATCTCAACAATTTCGCTGGACAAAAGGCGGAGTTGAAACATCAAAAAAACTTTTCCGGGAGCTATGGAAAGCAAAGCTCAGTATGCCTGTTAAATTATTCGGAAGCTTTCACCTTTTGAATAACTATATCTATGCATTTGTTTTAATGAACGGATTATTAAGCGTTCCGATAATGTTTGTTCGAAACACATCGGCAGAATTTGATCAATTCTTTAAATGGAATACCTTCATAATAGTTGTAATGCTGATTAACTTCCTTTACTGCTTTACGGCAATCATCGTTGATAAGAAGAAATTCATTCCAGCCCTAAGGGAAGTTGCTACTGCATTTCCAATTGCAGTGATCATCTCTCTGGGAATGTCATACCATAATACAAGGGCTGTATTACAAGGAATTGCAGGAAAAAAAACAGCATTTATCAGAACTCCGAAATTCAACGAATCAAGCAGAAATAATTCCTATTCAAAAACTCCTGGTTTTAATAAATATATACCCGAATTTCTTCTTTTTATATATTTTCTTTTCGCTGCTATCTCTGGCTTATACTTCAGAGATTTCGGTTTTCTGATCTATCATATATTGATGCTATCAGGATTTGGTTTTATTCTATGGAGCGCTTACTCTGAATCATCAAGGGTATAATCTAATCAGGAAGATATCGCATTAATGATATCATATTGGGTAATAATCTCAATTTCACCAAGTTCATCCTCTACCAAGACTGCCATATTTTCCTTGTTAATAATCGATGTGATTTTATCAATTGAGGTATTCAGATCAACAAAAGGGAAGGAAGATGTCATAATATCCTTTACCGAACCTGATCGAAGTGCCGGATTATCCATTACTGAACTGAGAATATCACTTTCAGTTATCTTACCGACAATCATCCCTTTTTGAGTTACAGGAATCTGTGAAATATTCAGCGATTTAATGGTATTGATTGCCTGCAAAACAGACTGTTCACAATCAATAGTTACAATTTCCTGTCGGCCACGTTTGCTTAAAATGGACTTGGCTGTAAGTTTTTCATCTGTAAGAAAACCCCGCTCTCTGAGCCAGTCTTCATTATACATTTTACCCATGTATCTGGAACCATGATCATGAAATATGACTACAACTACATCACCCTGCTTCAACTCATCTTTTAGTTGCATTAAGCCAGCCAGAGCTGATCCGGCTGAGTTACCCACAAAAATACCTTCTCTCCGGGCAATATCCCTTGTCATTAATGCTGCATCCTTATCAGTAACCTTCTCAAAACGATCAATGATATCGAAGTCTACATTTTTTGGCAGAAAATCTTCTCCGATGCCCTCCGTAATATAGGGATAGATTTCATTTTTATCGAAAATACCGGTTTCCTTATACTTCTTGAATACTGATCCATAAGTATCAATCCCCCATACCTTAATAGCAGGATTTTGTTCTTTGAGGTATTTTCCTGTTCCGGATATCGTTCCTCCTGTTCCAACACCAACAACCAAATGAGTGATTTTCCCCTCAGTTTGTTTCCAGATCTCCGGACCGGTTTGCTCATAATGAGCTCTTGAATTAGATAAATTATCGTACTGATTAGGCTTCCATGAATTTGGTACTTCGCGCTCCAGGCGCGAAGAAACTGAATAATAAGAACGGGGATCTTCAGGCTCAACATTTGTCGGGCAAACAATCACTTCGGCACCAAAAGCACGTAAAGCATCAACCTTCTCCTTCGATTGTTTATCAGTTGTAGTAAAAATACACTTGTAGCCCTTTATAATTGCAGCCATAGCCAAGCCCATTCCCGTATTTCCGGATGTTCCTTCAATAATAGTTCCACCTGGTTTGAGCTTACCTTCACGCTCAGCATCCTCGATCATCTTCACTGCCATGCGGTCCTTGATAGAATTCCCAGGATTGGTTGTTTCGATCTTTGCTAAAACCGTAGCTTTAACATCTTTTGTTATTGCATTTAATCTGACCAGAGGGGTATTCCCTATGGTTTCAAGAATATTATTGTACCACATGAGACAAAAATAAGCATTTAGGGCCGAAAAGTGCCTTTATTAAGAAAAGCAAGTATGACTTATTATTTCCCTCTCATCCATGCCAGCTTTTTATACTCTTCATTAAGTAAACTGAACCCTGGTTGTGGGATATAACTTGTTATTCCACTAAAACTTTTAATACTGAAGCCTGAATAAGCGGGCATAAACGCAGGAGTCGCAGCTTTGTAGATTACAACATTGTTAATCAGGCTTTTTAATTCTGCATGATCTTTTTGTGAGGAAAGCCTCTGATAATAATCTTCAAAATCAAAAAAGAGCCGGTAATCAGGGTAGCGGTCAAAATGCTGAATATCTGTCAAAACAGATGGAGAAACCGATTTATCCGGAAACTGTTCCGCCCAATCAGCCAAAGCCTTCAGGCCGGCAGTTTTAATCACGCTAACGGTAGCCGAACGGTAGTCTCCCTTTTGAAGATCATAGTGTTCAAAGTATATCTCTGCAAAACTTTTCAGATCGGCCTCCGGCTCGTAAAGAAATGGAAGAAGCCGTGGATATAAAGGAGTAAAACCGGGTGAAAGTATCTCGGCAGATGAAGCTAGAATATAGTCAGTCTTATCTTTCAATTGGTACAAAACCTCTATTCCTGACATAAAACAGGCTTCAAAGATCATAAAATCAAAAAAATTATCTGGTATAGCCCGGGCAAAATCCTGGAGTTCAAGATCATCATCCCGGTCCTGAACAATGGTTCGGGGTTTCAAAAGGGTACTTTTAGGTAGCCATCCCGAAGCATGAGAAAATAAGATAAGTCCGTATGAAAGTGATGGAGCTTCCTTTTTAATATCCTCAAGAACTCGGTTAAACACCGTTGCACTGGCGGAATTTTCCTCCTGATAGCTCTTAAGGGTTCGTATTTTTCCTGTACCCTGTGCATCAGAAAAAATTTCTATCAGTCGGGGTGTTACACCAATTGCATCCTGATAAACCAGCAGATGCCCCATATCCTTTTTATATCCTTTTCGTAATGCTTCGATCTTATCTTCAGTTTCTTTATAGAGATTATTATCTCCTCCCATATAGATAAGTACTGTACGCAGACTGATTTGTTGCTGTTCTGATTCCTTCTTTTTACAGGCCGAAAAAATCAGAATCAGAAAACTCAGTAAATAGATTTTCATTTCTATGATTTAGTTTAAACCACCATCATTGGCCGGAATAACAGAAACTGCAAAATTTATATTAGCATTTGCTCTTAATTTCAAATCTCCAACCTTACTCTTGTCTGCAATATTCCTATCTGAAACAGGCAAGCTGCTCAGCGCAGCCTCGGGTAACAAGGCTCCGGAAACGCTTACCCGGGTTATATTAATAATATATCTGGTATTACGTAATATGGCAGTACCAAGGTTAGCTTCATAGTATGTTGGAACGATGTCTGTATCATATATTCCTCCCACCACAATCCTGGTCGAACCGGCATTCGATTCTGCCAAATAAATTTCACGCTCAAGGGATGTAACCGAGCCAAAACCTTCATACACAAAATCAAGGGATGCCGAAGTCCCTGCCGGAATACTTGGCGCAATTACAAGATTGTTGCCCTCATCATAATTAGCTGAAAGCGGAGTCATTCTAACCTTATTACTAGCATTATAAATATTGACAGAGCTTATACTAAAATTATTAAGTGCATCGCCACCCAGTTTAATATCTATCCTTGCCAGACCACGCAGCATTTTAATAGAAGGAAGAACTGTTTGCGCGTTAATACCAGTTACTTCCCCACTTTGCCCCCACATCGGTAAAGGATCAAAATTAAGAGATGATGCAGCATTCCATTTTCCGGCAACATCTGTTACCAACAGTTCCACCACCTGGGCTTTTGTCCTGCCCACAGAAATAGTATCCACAATCTCAAATAAATCCTCCCCTGAATTTATGAGCAACACAAAACGATAGGTATTTTCACTTTTCGGAAGTTTTGTATAAAAACTTTTTTCATTGGCAGCCGACCCGGAAAATATCTGCATTCCTGTACGGTAATACTCAAATGTCTCACTACCTCCCGAAACTTTAAAAGCTAGTAAAATGATCCGCCGGATAGCATTTTCATCGATTGTTGAAATTGCATAAGTTCCTGGCGATGCCTGCTGTAAAGGCATTCCGAACTTAAACTCCAGTTCGACAATATCTCCATTCTGCGAAATCCCCGGTAAAGGTTCTTTACGGCATGATATTATAAGAAACACAAGAAGTATAAAGCATACGGTATAAGACAACTTTTTCTTCATAAAGATCTCCTGAACAGTATCTGATTATATAGATTTGCACTCATCATACGCCTCCTCTATATCTCATTATTTGAATTAATTATCCACCATCCATTGAGGTTCACATCAATTTCGGCTTTCGACCTGTAGTTAATTAACAGATTTAGTGCCGACTCCTGGTCAAAATCCACATTCTGAAGTTTTTCCAGTAAGTTTATTAAGGACATACTTAGCATTACTTCACCTGTACCTACATCGACAATCTCAATCTTACGGTCGCCAAGACCAACCGGCCACAAAATTCCTGTTCTAACCGAAAAACTTGTATTCTCTTCGTTTGCAATAGTAACCGCCCCGGCAGGTACCGATAGTTTGGTCATAAGTTCAACTGTATTATTGTCACTAGTACCGGATGGCACAACAATATTCTCATAACTGTACCTTCCTGCATTATTACTTATTACCAGATGATAATTACTTTGGTTTAAGCCCGAAATTCTCAACCTGAAAGGTTTGGAACTTTGTACTAATTGCACTTCCTGCGATAAAACCATCGGTGGAAGATCTATATCCACGCGATGCACAATACCGTAATAAAACGCCTCAGGAGGTACAGATTTACCGATAGACGTTAGTCTGTATGCCGGCATATAAAAATCTTCGATACGGCTAATTCCTTTCTGAAGATTCGCATCTGTAAGCTGTTCCTTTGTAAAACCAGCCCAAATAACCAATGTATAAGTACCTGCAGGAGCCGGCACCTTGACTATTTCACCCTGAACAGGATTACTGACTTCAATTTCCTTTAGAAATATACCCTTGTCATCAAATGCAAAAACTGAAAGATTACTGACATCCACCTCAAATGGCTCTGCACCCGCAGGCCTGTCAGGCGGTTCAAAATTGAAAACAAGCCTAAATATACATTCAGACAGATCTTCTTTAATACAAGCACTCTGTAATACCAATATTCCAAGCAGTAGCAAAGTAATAGTCCTTCTAATCACTTATTCCTCATTTACAAGCATCCGAACAGAAAAAAAGCAGGAATGAGTCCCATTTTAATCTGTTCAGATGCTTAATAATCTCTAGTTCTTTAAAAACAAATTCTCATTTAAAAGATTAGAATTCATAATCTCCGGACTCATCTGCCCAATCTTCTATTGTAATAGCAGTTACAATGTCTGCATTCACAGGAGGATTAATCTGGTCTGTTGGCTGCACAGCCGCAGTAAGCTCTGTATCCACTGTTCCTGGAAAACCGGGAGTTCCCAACTGGCCCGGAATATGATCAGGAAGCGTTGTACCAATGGTATTTATTTTAGTAATATTCACTTTATAGAATACGTTGCGAAGTACATCATACTTATTTCCGGTTGTGCCACCCGGATTTAAATAAATCCTGTAATAGCAAAATCCATCCTCATAGAATAACTTATCTCCGCCATGCTCCGCGATATAATCATCGGCATCATCCTCAATTGGGAAGAAGTGAACGGCCACACCTGGAACGGGAGAACCGGAAGAGCTGGGATCATTACTGAATACAGCCCAGAAATCTCCCGCAGGGAATACTCCGGTCACTGTCGGGGTTGTACCAAATCCTAAAGGTTCACCATCATCATAAGGGGTAAATACGGCCCTCAGACTGATATAACTTACCTCATTGTGTCGATGATTCTTAGAAGTATTCTCAGGGATATAGATCTTTGGTGTAGCAGCATCCTCAAAATCACCCCAAGTAGTGGTAGCACCACTGACTACCCCGTTAGCCCAGGGTTGAAAGCCAACATCAACAGCATTCGGATTAAAGTCTGTAGACTCGAAACTTTCCCAGTTAGCATCTACATAATCACGAAGTGGTGCAAGATGTAAACGGTTATTAGTCTGCCCTGCGGTAAAACGCAGATTCGAAAGGGTACCACCGGGAATACTCAGCACCGAGACTGCATTCAGCTTAACGGCTGCTTTAGCAACCATCCTGCTTACATTTAATGAGATGACCGGATTAACACCATCTATTATCTCCACAACATTATTATTGGTGAGATGATTAAAATCATAAGTATTAAACATCACCAGACGGGCATCATTGCCGCTACCAATGGCTGCTGGAAATACCAGATGCTCCATGAGCTGATCCGCATTAAACGGAGCTAGTGTACCAGCGTTAAACGTAATACCATCAGTCAGATAAGCATAGTTCTGTATCAGCCTGTCCACAACAGCCGAAGTGAGGTTCAAACCAACGTAAATACGCTTTACACCGGTTTTTACTCCGTCCAGTTCCAAATCCTTTAATCCTGCTTCAGGATCCGCCGGATTATTATAAATGGTAGCGGCATTATCAAAAAAGCGATGAGTTAAACCGTAAGGTGCGGCATTATCAAAAATAAAAACATCAACACGGGTAACACTAATCTCCTCAAGAGTAGCATTCGGGTCAGCTCCGGCATAAGTTATCAGACCGCTTGCCTGCTTAATTTTAAGCGTAAGCTTGGCAGTACCTTTTTCCTGTTCCAATGGCCCCCCTCCTTCAGGCGATGATCCAGGCTCTTTCTTACAAGCTGCAAAACATAGTGCAGCAATTAATAGCAAAATGAAGTTTTTGTTTTTCATGGTTTATTGATTTTTATTTAGGTAGATAGATGTTTTATTGTGTTTTTATTACATAAGCTATAGATAAAGCGGCTCTCGTTAAGCCCAGGTAATTCCTTGTTTCATTCCCCAATTTAAATCCGCAACTTTCACATCGGAAGACCTCATGCTCCATATAAGCATAACCAGCTCCCAGGGAAGCCTCAATACCAAAACTGGCTCCAAGCTTCAGATAATAGCCGGCACCAAGTCCAATACCATATAGTTGTCCCTGATAACGCCGCTCTTTTAAGGATGACACAAGATTGAACGGAATATCAAGCCCCCCTACATTGTAACTGGCAAAAAGAGCATTGAAACCGGCAAAAGCACTTCCCAATGAAGTAGGAATCCTGAAACGATACTCCGGCTGAAAAGCAATATGCCTGACTTTCTTGTTATTGCTGTAGCTAAAGGGATTATATGATACAGGTACATAAATGGATGACATATTATCATCGAATGTAATCGGCTCTCGCAGTACTAATTCAACACCGGCATTCAGGGTTCCGAAGGAAGCCGATATAAGATTTGATCTAACGGAAATAAGCGGAGCCTCAAATCGCTGAGCATAAGTCGCTCCGCAATGAGCCATAACTATCCATAGAACTAACTGCAGATATCTTAGAAAGATCATATCTGTTGCTTTGAATTAGATAATAAAGTGTTCGAAAAAGTGATATGTTTTTTGTTAAGTTTTTAAATACCCTATAAACCTTACAAAGCATCTTATAAAAGATGTACATATCCGTTATTTAAATTCTCATTGCACTATTAAATGATATTACTCTAATAGTTGCAATGACATTTTCTACGATGCGGAATTAAAAAAGTTTAGAATATGTTTAAATAAGTAATTTACAAGCTTCACAATTAGCCTTAAATGGTTAATTAACGTGAGTTCGACATAAAATCTTGACGAAGTACTGTTTTTTTATCTTGATTTAGAAAGCAAGGTCTGTACCTCTTCGGTCCCGGTAGCCCCGTGTTCTGCCCTGGTTTTTTGCA
>CAZGWG010000038.1:0-24326 GCA_964529165.1 uncultured Sphingobacterium sp. | reverse complement strand
GGTATTGATTTCCAAAAACAAATTATTCTGCTCCAAAACCTTATATGGATAATTATAACCCTATATTTTAACCTTCCTTATTTCGAACTCAGGTTAAATTTTAGGCCAAGTTGCTTTAAAAAAAGCTATATCTCTAAAAAACTTCTTTCTGAATTTTTCGGTTTAGGTGGATACATCTGGTCAATAAGTGAAAAGAAACATGAAATCTAAGGTACTTACGTACTTACCCCTATGGCAGTACCATTATGCTAAGCAAAAGAGCGATTACAGAAACCATTATCGATCAACTTAAGAACGTCTGTCAGGTTGGACATTGAAGCCACGAAAACTGCTTCATTAACCTATTATTCGCTGCTTTGATTACTTATAACTTAACGAAAAAAGTATCTAAAAATACTTTTTTCGACACCAAATAGTTATTCTATATTTTGTAATTACATCAAGCACTTATTAAATAAGGGTTTAAAGACTCTTATTCAGTAAAACAGAGATGGTATTACTTTGAATATTTAAGCCTTGCCCATTCAGGGATACCTTTTCCTGCATCTGCATCAAGCAATATCTCACAATTTGGATGCATCTGAACAATGGAAGCCGGAATATCGGTTGTTACAGGTCCCATAATGGCCTGTTCTACAATATCAGCCTTATGCGCACCTTTAGCAATCAAGATCAGTTTACGGGTATGCATAATATTCTTAATTCCCCGGGTCAAGCCTCCCAACTCGATATGATCAGGCACCTCGGTTTCTCTTCTTACTCTGGCCTCGAAATCAGGGTCCATTGGTGATACCCAGGTTTCACTTTCAAAAGGAGTACCGGGTTGATTGATTCCGATATGGCCATTTGAACCAATACCCAGCATTTGCAGATCTGCACCTCCCCGTTCGGCCAGGCGTTCTTCAAACAAACGGCTCTCAGCTTCAAAATCATCTGATAAGGTTGGCGGCATAATAAAATTCTCTTCGGGGATTCCTAATGGTCCGGCGATCTGATTTTGTATCATGGTATAACAACTGCCCGCATATTCTCTGGGAAGGTTGGTTAATTCATCTACATTAAACAGGGTGATACGCGAAACATCAAATGGATAGCTTGAATGAATCTGGGAAACAATTGCATGCATGGCGATGGTGGTCTGACCAGTCGAGAGGCCGATTACAGCATTGGGTTTCTCGAGCATCTGAGCAATAATACGCCAGGCCGCAGTGATATTAAATTCTCTTTCGTTATTGGTTATGGTAATCTTCATGTTTTGAATATTATAAATCAATGGGGTTTCGATATAAAAATTGATATTTTAAAATGAAAGAACAAGACAGTTTGTTGTAATTAGGTATATGAATTTCTTTGTTTAACTATCGATTATATGAATAAAGTTTGAACCGATTAATTACCTAATCAAAATTCCAAGTCAGGATTATCTTTACTATTCCCCATTGCCTATTTCCTATTACCTATTTCCTATTACCCTTAAATCATATACCTCTATGCTGTTCAAGGAAAAAGGCATCCACTGCCGCACTTGCTTCGGTTTCATCTTCTCCGTCTATGTGGATATAAATCACATCTCCCTTTTTCAGGGTGAGTGCCAATATATTTAGAAGGCTGTTGAGCAGAATTTGCTTATCGTCTTTTTTCAAGAGGAATGAGGACTTAAACTTCTTCGTGAGCCTGAGCAATGAGGTAGCGGGCCTTGCATGTAAGCCGTCTTCTGTTTCGATTGTGTATTCTCTTATCATCATATTCTAATATATTATTCGGATAATCATCAGGGCTTGGCTGGAATTTTTACAGGAGGCATTCCCAAAACAGGATTTGAAGACATAAAGCCCATAGGCATCAGGTTAAGAGATACGGTATGCTGGTTCATTATGGGCCATTCTTCGGTGCGAACTACATGACTAACACCGGCCACATACCAGACCACCAGATCAGTATCGTTCAGATTTCTGTTCTTTGCGGTCCAGACCGGGATTCCCTCTCCTTTCTGGTTGCTGGCAGGGTACTCGCCCGCAGGATATTTTTCATCCGGATGATACGCTGTTGCCCAGAAATGATGCCATAATACTTCTGCACGGTTGTAGAGGGAAGAGTTTTTATCTGCCAGAGGGGTAATCCCTGAAGCAGGCATGATCATATAGGATGCATTATTCCCGAATTTATTTTTAACATGGGGATTGACTACCATCCAGCTTCTGTTTGTAGCGATATTGGCATCGCGCTGCGCATTCTTCTCGTTGTTAAACATCGTCATCTGCGCAACCATACTGTTCCCCAGGGGATTGTTCGGGCCTTTTGGAACAGCGATAACGTTCATTTCACCTACACTATTCTTAGGCCCGTCAACGTCTAAATCAAAACGGTATACGAACCAATGCTGATGATTGGTTGCTTCGATATGAGGGCCAACGACCGTTCCGTATTCATTTCCCTGATAAGGGATTGTTTCATCGGCTTTCTTTCCGGACATGGATTTCATGTGATCCATGTCCATCCCTCCCATATTCATCCCATTACTCACTCTTTCTACAGTACGGATATGGGGTATTCCGTTCAATTCTGTTTCTACAGTGATATTGCCATCTTCTTTGAATACCCATTTAAAGCCGTAGTCGTAGTTTCCGGCAGTGATATAATATTTTATAGCCAGGTTTGTGGCCCGTCTGGAATGGTTCTCATGACGCCATAATACTCCTCCGTATTCTTCAAACACAGCGACTGAACTATCTGAACGAATTGGGCTGCCATATTCATTATGTAATATTGAAGAGAGGTAAGTGGCATTTTCCGGAGCATCTGCACCTCGTGTAAGCGGGCGGGCGGTATCCTGAAACAGGCGGTAAACGCCTACATCAAAATAGTTATTCACAGCATTGAGCAGATCAGGTGAGCCGTAATTGACAATCATCTCGGCCAGGGAGCCTTTGTACAGGATATAGCGCCACTTTTTCTGGGAATGATCAAAATACTGTACTTCAGAAATCACCAGGCCTTCCCTGTTATGGATACCGAAGCGGAATTTCCAGAATGGGGAAATAACCTGATTTCCTTCAATGCGATAATTCGTGCCTTCGGGTTGTGTAATCAGTACGGGCTTAGGAGCCTCCAGATCAACTTTAATTTTAGTGCCATCAAAATAATCAATGGCCAGCGGTTTGGAATAACCTCTTCCGGTATCAATAACCTTCAGCACCTTCCTGTCGGTAAGGTCGATATAGGCATAAATACCCGGAATAGGATTTTCGCTGAATTTCTTATTCTTATATTCCGGTGAAACGATTCGTTCCCGATGCCCCATAGGTGCCAGACCCACGTCGGCAGCAAAGTTCCCCCTATGCGATTTGACAGAATCTGGATTAATACCCCGCTTGATGAGTGCCTCATTCCATTCTTTATTCCCCTTTACAATTTCTGATACTATCGAATCCTCCTTAAATTTCCCGACCGGCTGCTTGCCTTCGATCTTCTCAAAACTGATCGTTTTTGAGGCTCTCAGGTCAACAATAGCCTTAGTCATGGTATTGCTTTTATAATCATACAGAAGCGCGTATCCTTCTCTTCTGAATGTTTTACCGTGCTGATGGGCCAGTACTTCTTCTTTAGGTGGTTCATTCAGATTGATAATACTGAAAAGACTGTTGCTGTCATTCCTGATTTTCTGCTCTTTCAGCAAAACAGATTTCAGCAGTTTGATTTCCACAGAATCAAGCGGGTCGAGCGGATGTTTATACTGCATGATGGTTTGTTGTGCAAATGAAGAACTGATGCACAAAAACAGCATAAGGAGAATGTAAAGTGGTGTTCTCATCGTAAATTATTGGTTATTTGTTAAAACCAGGTTAATTCATGCTATAAAATCACATATCCCATCACTCTTCATTCAGATAGTTGAAAATATCTTCAGCACTTTCCATGGACATTATCTTTTCGCTCAGGTCTTTTGCCTGAGTTATACTTGTGTTTAGTATTATTTCTTTAATTGCGCCGATGGAGTTCGGACTCATGGAGAACTCCCGCAATCCCATTCCCAAAAGAATCCGTACAGCCCTCGGGTCTGAAGCCATTTCTCCACACATCCCCACCGGAATTGAATATCGGTCTGCCTGTTCAATCACAAATCTGATCAGCCTGAGTACTCCCGGATGAAAGGGTTCGTATAAATACTCTACCTTTTCGTTGGTACGATCAACCGCGAGTGTGTACTGGCAGAGGTCATTGGTACCTATGCTGAAGAAATCTACTTCTTTTGCGAGCAGGTCTGCAATCATCGCAGCAGCAGGGATTTCAATCATTATTCCTACTTCTATTCCCTCATCAAAAGAGATCTTACTTTTCCGTAATTGCTCCTTTGCTTCTTCAAGAAAAAATTTGGCAGATCTCAATTCAGACAGGTTGGAGATCATTGGAAACATGATCTTAAAATTGCCATAAATGCTGGCCCGGAGTATTGCCCTTAACTGGGCGAGGAAAAGATCGGGTCTGTCGAGACAAATTCTTATGGCCCTGAAACCCAGAAATGGATTATTTTCTTCGGGCAGCTCAAAATAGGTGGATTGTTTATCTCCACCAATATCGATTGTCCTGATAATTACCGGCAAATTATTGGAGCTATCTGCCACCTTTCGGTAAAAAGTAAATTGTTCTTCTTCGGAAGGATAAGTAGTACGTCCGATAAAGAGCATTTCGGTACGGAAGAGTCCTATCCCCTGACCGCCATTTTCAAATACATCCTCAAGGTCATCTGCATGTGATATATTCCCCATGAGATGGATTTGAGTCCCATCTAAAGTTATCGCATCCACATCCATCAGTGATTTTAATGCTTCGGTCATACGCAGGTGATCTGCCCTTAAACGGATATATTCATCCAGACTCTCGGTATCGGGATTAATCAGAACATGACCACTCCGACCATCCAGAATAATGATGTCATTATTTCGGATGAGATTTATTTTTTCGCCACAGCCAACTACAGCAGGTATCCCCTTTGCCTTAGCCAGAATTGCGGTATGAGAAGTCTTACTCCCTACCTGGGTAGCAAAACCGATAACCCGATCCAGATTTAAACTTATGGTTTCAGATGGTAATATATCTTCGGCGATGATTATGGTATCCTTTGCGAGAAAACCTGTTTCATCCTGAAATGAACCGTTTAAATGACGAAGTATACGGTTCCCTATATCCTGAATATCTGCCGCTCTTGCCCTCATGTACTCATCCTCCATATTGCGGAACGTATCTGTTAGTTTCTGAATAACCAGTAAAAGGGAATCATGGGCGGTATTATGCTCCTCGGTAATTTTCTGAATTACATCTTCCCGTATTTGGGGATCACTTAAAAATTCAATCTGTACCTCAAGAATTTCAATTTCTTCAGGTTGCAGCTTTACTTCGACATTGGCAATAATAGCCTCCACCTCGGTTATTGATATCTTTACCGCCTCATCAAATTTTCTTATCTCAAGATTTACAGACTCCTCTGTATTAAGTTGTTTGCCACTGAGGGTATGCTCACCTTTTCTTAATACAAAAGCCCTTCCAATTGAAATACCGGGAGAAACACCTATTCCTTTCATTGTTCTTTACAGTTTAGGATAAAACATGCATCATACTACCAATAAACCCGGATAATAACAAACCAATTAGAAGATAAGTTGCTTTAACATTTCTTTTTAGCATAAAATAAATCAGAAAAGTAAGTCCAAGGGCAAGACTATTGGGAACAATCTGATTCAATATATCCTGTACACGCACCGGATTATCAGTTGAACCGATCAGAAGTGGTGTATTCAGTGACATCAGAAGTGCCGGCATTGCACCAACTACCATCAACCCCAGAATGGACGCACCAAAAGTCAGTTTATCCATCACATTACTTTTCGATAATTGCTGAAGAAACCTGTTACCCTGATTATATCCGATAAAGGTAAGGTTGTATCTCAACAAGAGATGGGGGACATTGAATATGATCAGAAAAAGTGCAGGACCTAAAATATTCCCGCTAAGAGCAAGCGAGGTTCCAACACCCGCTGCAATAACTTTCAGTGTTCCCCAGAACAGCGAATCAAATACCCCTGCCAGTGGCCCCATAAGTCCAAGTTTTACAGCATTAATTGATTCGGGATCAAAGTTTTGGTCACGACTGTTTTGCTCTTCCATTGCAGCGGTCATTCCAATGATTAAGGTTGAACCATGAGGAGCAGTGTTAAAAAACTGAAGGTGCCTTTTTAGAGCGAGGCTCATCGCTTCTTTATCAGGATACAATCTTTTAAGTACCGGAATGATCGAATAGGCAAACCCTGTATTCTGCCAGGTTTCAAAATTAAAATTAGCCTCCAGCGCCATTGATCGGAAAAACAAACGTCTGATATCCGTTTTGGTGATTAGCTTTCCATCTTTTGTAAGCGGTTCTGCTGCCGGCTCGGAATTATCTTCGGATTCTTTATGGGCAATACTGGTTACTATAAGCGCAATAATTACTCCCAGTCCGCCAATTGCGATCATTGGAAGTTTCAGATAGGCACTCAGAATAAATCCCAGAAAAAAGTAGGGTGCCACTTTTTTATTAAACATCAAATTCATCAGGAGTGCAAATCCCAATGCCGGCAACATGTTTCCGGCTACCTGCAGACCGGAATGAACCCATTCTGGTATGGTATCCAGGAACGATTTTATAACACCTGATCCAAGTTGTAAAGAAAGAAAGGTTAAAAGTCCCATAAGCATGGGCTTGAGTAAACCAGAAAATATGTGCAGGCGCTCAATTTTCCGGAAGCTTCCTTCCTCGGCATACTGGTTAAATTTTTTGTTAAACACCGGTCTCAGAACAAATAAACCACTCAGTACCAATTCTGCAAGTATAGAGATCGGCACGGCAAGTGCCAAGGCTACTGCCGGGCCTTTTCCGGACATGATGGCAAATGCAGTTCCTAAAACTCCTCCTGTAATTACATCGGGAGGAATAGCCGCTCCAACCTTGATATTGCCCATGAAGATAAGTTCAAGAGTTGCACCAATAATAACACCCTGATTGACATCTCCTAATACCAATCCAACCAAGGGTCCAAGCACCAGCGGACGACTCAGGAGAGTAGTACCAAGGAAATCTTCCAAATGGCCAAATAGGGCTACCAGCGTAATCAGAATATAGGTTAACTGCATTTGACCTCTCTATTAAATTAAATTCTGAATTAATTGTTTGTTGTCTGATGGAACCTGCCGCACCTCCAGCTCGATACCTTTTGCCATCATTTGCTGAATAAGTTCTATATCAGCATGGGTTAGTGTCATGGCTTTGCTGATACTTCTTGAACCTTCTCTGGCACGCAAGCCTCCGAAATTAATACTGTTCACTTCAGGTAAGGCATCGGCAATGGTAAATGCATCCTGAACTGAATTTACAATCAATAATATTTTGAGGGCCTGATTTTCGGGAGCCTCCAGAAAACTGATGCTGTCTTCCATTGATTTAATCAATAATTTAGCTGTCGGGGGTTTTGCAAAACCCAATGTCATTTTAAGAAATTCATCCTTCGCTACTTTGTCGTTTGCCACCAGCAGGCAATCTGCATTTAATGCCGGTGTCCAAACCAAAGCTACCTGCCCATGCACCAGCCTATCGTCAATTCTTAATAACTTAATCATTATCCGCCTTTCCTTTAACTGTATTCATTAAATCGTTAACATATACTATTTGTTCTCTTGCATTTTTTATCGCATTTTCAATGAGTTCATTAGTGGGTTCCTCTTCATCAGCTAACAGAATCTCAACCAACAGAGGAAGGTTAAATCCAGAGACGATATGAATATTCTCCTGTAAAGCATACTTTGCGAGTTGATTAGTTATGCTGCCCCCAAGAAGATCTGTGAATATAATCAGTTCATCGCCGGTATTTACATTTTCGAGCACCTCATTGATATCTTTTTCCAATGGTTTATTTTCATCAACATAGGCTTCTATCAGGAAGACATGATCAACCTTTCCGATAATGATTTCCAATGAAGATTTAATGCCACCGGCCATTTCGTGTTTTTGTTGAAGACATTTTTTTTTGTGTTCTGTCAAAAATGCTATTTAAAGGCTATAGTCGTTAATATTCCACCACTACAATTCCCATACAAACCAATGGAACATGGAAATCAGCAAACCGAGGCATTATTTTAATTATAATTCTATTCAACCTCCTATTCCCAACTTTCCCATTCCCTACCCGATCGCAATCGGCTCCCTATTTCCTATTCCCTATTCCCTATTCCCTAAAACCGAACCTCCTTCTCCTTCCATTTCAATAAAACAGACCCCTCTTTCTGGCTTTCATATTCCAGTTTGACCCAATTCTCGTCTTTAGGAATATTGTAAACCCGCGCTTCATCAAGAAGTCCATCCCACGAACGTCCATTACCGGGGAACTGGCTTTGGTTTCCTATCCCAACCGGATGGTTATCTGATATCCAGTTGGTTTGCAGATTCGCTGTATTATCAAGAACTCCGTTTACATACAACTTGAGTACAGGATAATCATGAACGGCTACAATATGAAACCACTTTTTGGGCACCATATCCGTTCTCCCTACCAGACAGAGATCGGCCCGCGGAGGTTCCTCTACGCAAATTTCGATCAGATCAGCCGGAGGATTATGCCAGCTTTTAATTCCGAATTTCTGTAAGCGCCAGGAATTATCACCTTTTGCAAACATGGTTTCATAGCCGCCTTTATTGGGATAGCTATTGGCCATAGCCCAAATTGAAAAGGTCATCTTATTCGTTAGATCAAAGATCTTTCTATCACCACTATCAACTCTGATCCATTCTTTATCAGCATTTACCAGTGATACCGCCTTACCGAGTCTTCCTTCTGCAGATGATCTCTTTTTTAGATTTATTCCCGTACCATGAGCTGCACTGGCTGTTGCATCTTTATAATGCCCGGCAGTGGTATCACCAGGCTCATTTAAATGCCATACAGAAACGAAACCCTCTTTATTACTGAATACAGCCTTTGAATCAGACAGAGACTGAGCAGCTACATCCCCCCAATGCATGTATAAAGGTTGAGTGGCTTTATTACCGGCAACATCCACTTTTACCCAAATCAAGGCTGTTCGGTTCTCCCGATCCCAATGTTCTATGCTATGTGCCAAAAGTCCGGTGTCTTTTGATTTGGAAAACCGAATATCAGAGCCATCTCGATTAGCTTCCAGGAAATTAAAATTCTTCTCATTCAATGTTATGGCCAGTGGGAAATTATAAACATCAGCTTTCACATTTGCGCCATTTGGACCTGAGTTTATTTCAAGTAGCTGTCTGAATTTAGACTTGGCAAAGTCCTGTGCTTGTGCATTGGGCAGGAATAGAACAAGCGAAAAAATAGCGCTTAAGAGTCTTTTAATATTCATCGATGCAAAACTTAAGTTTCATAAAATTGATCTTATATCGGCAGATCAATATCCTAATCTAAAGAAACAGGGTCTAAATCGTGATGGCTCTGAGCGGTTTAACAGAAGTTATAAGGCCATGTAGTGTTAAAGTAGGGTTATTGAACATATAATCGTTGGATTTCAATAGCGGAGAAATCATTGTGGCGATGGGTACCTGATCGTATTAAGAGTCAGATTAATTGGCTTTAGTGAGGGGTAGGAACCCGATTGTGATCGGGGATGGAATTAGAGTATAGATTTTTCGGGTTGGCAGAAATGATATGAAGGGAATAGCTTATATGGGTGCTACCGGAATTCTGACGCAGAACTTGCTTCCTTTGGATAGCTCACTTTCCACCCAGATTGTACCTCCGTTCTTTTCAATAAAATCCTTACATAAAAGCAAACCGAGTCCTGTACCCTGCTCATTATCGGTGCCCCTGGTTGTAAAGGTTTCTAACTCAAATAATTTCTTCTGGTCTGCTTCAGAGATTCCAACACCAGTATCTTCCACACAAACTTTTGAGAAACCATCCTGCAATTCTGAGCTTAGCTTGATAATACCGCCCCGCTTTGAGAATTTCACGGCATTGGAAATCAGGTTCCTGACAACTAACTGAATCATATCTTTATCAGCATATACCCTGCAATTCAGGTTAATATTATTTTCTATGAAGATTTCTTTCTCATGAATAGTATTTTCGAAGAGGTTGAGAATATTTCCGGTGACTTCCTTTAAGTTAAAATAGACAGGTTTTACTACCTCACCCTGTAACTGACTTTTCGACCAGAACAGAAGGTTCTCAAGTAATCCTGTAGTATATCCGATATTCTTTGATAGCTGTGGTACAAAGGATTTAAACTCTTCTTCTGTTATAATCCCCTCATTGAGCATTTTAATAATATCATTCAAATTGATCAGTGGTCCCCTCAGATCATGGGCAATGATTGAAAACAAACGATCCTTGAGCTTATTCATCCCTAAAAGCTGTTCAGACTGCAAGCGAACCTTTTTCTCGATTTCAACGCGCTCTGTAACATCCCTAATCAGGATAATCAATCCACTATATGCATGTTGATTTTCAAACAAAGGAGTGAGGCTAGCTTCAAGAACAACCTCTGAATTGACCAGTTTAAGTTGTAATTGTCCGCCTGATCTGGCCTTAATCAAAGCATACAATTCCGGCTGCCCAGGTAAAATTAGCTCAAGTCGCTTACCAACAATTTTCTTTTCTTCAATGGCAAGTATCTTTCTTGTTTCCCGATTCAGATCTACCACCCTGTCCTGATTATCAGTCACGATCAGGCCTTCATTCATAGCTTCAATAACCTTTTCGCGTGCAATAGGAATAATATCCAGCAATCTGAACCGAACGAGCCCGATACTCAGAAACAACATGGTAATTATGAAGGCAAATGGAGTACTATCAATATGTCCGAGCGGACGGAAACCAAGCAAATACAATCCATTTGCAATCCATGGAATAAAGACGGCAATCAGGATAGTAAGATTCTGCTTCCTGAAAACCTGATCAGATTTACGGTATTTCTTAACCAGCAAAATCACGCCCCATACAAGCAGGGTATAAAAATAAATGGTATGAACAAAATACCATGGGCCGGTTTCAATACTTAGTAAAGGAAAGGGACCGGAATCATCAATACCCACACTTTTATAGTGCAGATGATGGTATTTATTGGTCCAGACCAGTAGCAGAGTAGTTAAAGGAAGGGCCATGAAAGCATAAAAATACCTCGCGCCCAACCATTTATCCTTACCCGTGAACTTTAGAAGAAAGAGTAACCAGAATGCAGGAATGAAAGCTATTCCGAGATATTCCACATTGATCCAGAATAACATCTGGTCAAGACTGGTACTTGAAAGTTCTAATCCATAACTTAGCGCCCAGATTGCAATGCCTAACATCATAAATCCAAACCAGCGAACAACTATCTCATATCTTCGAAAAATCCTGATACACATGTAGAGTGTAATAAGGCCACAGATTATTAGAGTAATTGAATAGGTATTCGGAGTAAATGTCATTTAGCAGATCAGATCGGGCAAAAATAAAACAGAACTTTGCCTTTAAAAAGATTAAAAATATAATATACTTTACTAAATATATGAATAAGATTAGAAATATAATTTTCGATTATGGTAATGTAATTTTCACAATAGACTTCAAGCGGGCACAACAAAGTTTTACTGATCTTGGAGTAAAAAATGTAGAACATTTCTTTTCACATAAAAGCCATGATTCTTTATTCGATCAGTTTGAGCAGGGACTGATCTCCCCTTCAGAATTCAGGGATGGTATACGCAAAGTAACAGGGATACTGAACCTAAGTGATTCGGAGATTGATCAGGCCTGGAATTCTCTGCTGATTGGGGTACCTGAGCCAAATCATGAACTTCTTTTAAAAACAAAAGATAAGTACAGAACATTTTTGCTCAGTAATAACAATGAGATTCATTATAACTGGATCATGGATTACCTTCAAAGAGAGCATCAACTTTCCTCAAATGCCGTATTCTTTGAAAAAGACTATTACTCACATCTCATGAAAATGCGCAAGCCCAATCCTGAGATATTTGAATTTGTGCTGCAAGAAAACAAGCTTGATCCCAATGAAACCCTTTTTATAGATGACAGTCCGCAGCACCTAAAAACAGCCGATCAACTGGGCCTTAACACCCACCTCCTAACTGCCGATGAGACATTGGAAAGCTATTTATATAGTTCGGGATTATTAAGCTGATGATTTTTTTAACAAGGAACAAAAACTAAGGAATAAAGAGCAAGGAGTAAGGAACAGGAGAATGGGTGATTGGGAATAGGGAATTGGAAATAGGGAATTGGAAATAGGGAATTGGGAATAGGTGATTGGGAATAGGTAATGGGTAATTGGGAATGGGTAGTAGGATTGGCTTCAATTTTCTATTTCCTATTTTCTATTCCCTATTTCCTATTTCCTTTCTATTCCCTCTCTAACTCAATTGAAGATCAAACTATTTTAGCCTGATACCTTAAACCCAATACCTATTTTAACTTACGTCGTTTCATTTCAACAGAAATCAAACGCAGTTCTCTGCCCATCTGCCCCGCAACCGAGGTATTTTCTTCTGCTCTCCTGAAAAGATAAGGCATAACGGCTTTGACAGGGCCATAGGGAACATATTTCGCAACATTGTATCCGGCAGCGGCCAGATTAAAGCTTAAATTATCACTCATGCCAAGTAACTGGGAAAAATAAACATGTTTATGATTATGAGGAATACCCTTATTATCCTGTAATTCAGCTAGTAATTTACAACTGTGCTCATTATGAGTACCCGCAACGAAGGACACCAAATCAAGCTTGGAAATACAGAACTTCAGGGCATCATTGTAAGCATTATCCGTTGATTCCTTATCCTCATGAATGGGAGAATCATAAGCCATTTCAACAGCACGGTCGCGTTCCTTCTCCATATAAGCCCCTCTTACCAATTTGAGGCCGGGTATAAATTGTTCTGAAACTGCAGTCATGATATCAGCTTTCAAGGAAGATAATTTATCCTTCCTGTAAAGCTGATAGGTATTAAAAACAATTGCCTGCTCCTGATTATACCTGCGCATCATTTCCAGAGCGATTGAATCAATAGGATCCTGTATCCAGCTCTCTTCTGCATCAATCATCACACTCACATTCAGTTCATGCGCAAGTCTGCATATCCGATTAACCCGTTGGCTCAATCGTTGAAATTCTACTTTCTCAGAAGCATCAAGGGGCAGCAGGGCGTTTATTCTCTCAAGTAAGGCAAACCTACCCAGACCAGTAATTTTAAAGACTGTTAAAGGGATCCGATTATCACCCTCTGCATGACGAATAGTTTTCATAATTTCCTCACAGGTATGCTCGAAGACTTCCTCATTATCTTCGCCTTCAACCGAATAATCAAGAATGGATCCTACCCCACCGGCATGAAGCTGTGCAACGGTCTTTTCACATTCTGCAATACTTTCTCCTCCGCAAAACTGCCGAAAGATTGTGGCTTTAATGAGTGATTTTACGGGAAGGCCCAGTTTAAGAGCTGCATTGGTTATTGGAGGACCGATTTTAGTCAGAAAATTAATACTGATGAACTTAAATAACCAGTATGCACGAGTAAGATCAGCATTCGATTTTCCACGAAATGCGATTTCTGTATCATCAAATGATAAATTATGGCTTGTTGCCGGGCGGCTATTCAAAATAATTGGTTTAAAGTACAAAGGTAGAAATAATGAGATATTAACATACAAAAGCTAAAATTTGTAAGTTTGCTGCATGCTCGAATTTAAATTAGAAGGAGAATTCATTCCCTTGATCCAGTTGCTAAAGGCAACAAACCTCGTCCAAAGCGGAGGAGAGGCTCAAATTGTGGTAGAAGCAGGATTAGTAAAGTACAACGGAGAGGTGGATTACCGCAAACGCCTGAAAGTTAGAAGTGGTGATAATATTGAATTCAAAGGACAAAAAATAAAAGTTAAATGAAACCTATTGAGAGTATAAGCTATCCGGTTATTTTCGAGAACAGTCTGCAGGAATTAGCTGCATTTTTAAATAAAAAGAACTATAGTAAGGTTTTTGTTTTGGTTGATAGCAATACAGAAATCCATTGTCTTCCTGCTCTTCAGGCAGCTTTGGGATCCATTGAATTCGACCTGATTGAAGTTACTCCCGGCGAGGAAAACAAGAATATAGATTTTTGTATTGGAATATGGCGAATGCTTCTGGATTTTGGTGCTGACAGGAACAGTATCATGATCAATCTTGGGGGTGGTGTTATTACTGATATGGGAGGTTTCGCAGCTTCTACGTTTAAACGGGGTATTGATTTCGTACAGGTTCCTACAACTCTCTTATCACAGGTTGATGCTTCTGTTGGTGGTAAGACAGGAGTCGATATGGAAAATGTAAAGAACATCATTGGCACCTTTACACAGCCAAAAGCGGTCTATATCCATACTCAATTCCTAAAAACATTAAGCGACAGGGAACTCCGTTCGGGATATGCTGAGGTAATTAAGCACGGACTTATTTTTGATGCCTCCCTGTTTGCTCAACTTAAGGAAATTGCTCCCAAAGATCTGAAGGACGAAATCATCTACCGCTCCATCGAAATCAAGAATGAGGTAGTTATTGCAGACCCCTTTGAAAAAGGATTACGAAAAATTCTGAATTACGGTCATACCATCGGGCATGCGATAGAAAGCTATTCACTTAAACACGACAAGGAACCCTTACTTCATGGAGAAGCGATTGCCATTGGTTTTATTTGCGAAGCTTTCCTCTCTGCAAAGAGAAACGGACTTAAAAGAATGGAACTTTCTGAAATTGTAAAAACTATTAAGAATACTTACCCTACATATAAACTTGATAAAGCAAGTTATTCCGAGCTGCTTGATATCATGAAAAATGATAAAAAGAACAATGCCGGACAGATCAGCTTTTCTTTATTGAGTGAAATTGGCAAATGCGGATACGATATCTACTGCACGGAAGAAGAGATATTTGAGAGTTTGAATTATTATTCGCACGAAATCGCCTGAGTAAGAAATAAGTAGATTTTGTCAGTCGAAATTACACGGCTACAAAATTTTAAGTCAGATCTCTCAATTAAATTTAGAGATTCATAAAAAATATTTTTTTTCTTTTGACAGAATTAAATTTAGTACTACATTTGTAAAACATAAGGATGAAAAATTTAACTACATATTACTTCGCTTATTTTTACTATCCAGGTAAGAGCGGGGAAAATATGCAATAGATCTTAATATAGAAATTAGCAAAAAGTCCCTGCCCACAAGCAGGGACTTTTTTATTTAAAATTAAAATGCAAAAAAAACGAGTTGCTATTCAGGGGATCCGGGCTTCATTTCATGAAGAGGCGGCATTTAAATTCTTCGGAACGGATATCGAAACCATTGAATGCGAATCATTCAAAAAGACCTGTGAGGTTTTAAAGAATAAGCAGGCAGATTTCGTAGTTATGGCTATTGAGAATTCAATTGCCGGAAGTCTTTTGCCTAATTACACTTTGCTTAGAGAATATAATTTCTCTATCGTTGGTGAAGTCTATCTTGCAATACAACTTCATTTGCTTGCACTTCCCGGGGTAAAGTTTGAAGATGTAAAATATGTCCAGTCGCATCCAATTGCTATCCGTCAATGCAGTGATTTTTTCGAAGAATTTTCTCATTTACAAGTAGTTGAAAGCAGTGATACTGCGGCTTGTGCAAAAAAAATAAGGGAAGAAAACCTGACTGATACAGTAGCCATTGCAAACCTGCTCGCTGCTAAATTATATGATCTGGAGGTTATGGAAAGAAGAATTGAATCAAATAAGAAAAACTTTACCAGATTTCTGATTCTTGCAAATAAGCCGCTCGAAAATGTTGAGGTCAATAAAGCTTCCCTTAGTTTCCAGGTAGGCAACTCTGTTGGATCACTGGCTGAGGTTCTGAATATCTTTGCCTCACATAAGATCAATCTGAGTAAAATTCAGTCGATGCCAGTCCTTGGAAAACGAAATGAATACAATTTTTATGTAGATATAGAATGGAAGAATCAGGCCGATTATGATTCTGCAATCCGTAAGGTATTGAAACATACCATCAACTTTACCATCATGGGAGAGTACTTAAAAAACGACAAGGTTTAACCCCAAAAGAAAAAACAATTAAAAACGATACTATAATCACAATCCCCTGGCTAGTTCCGGACCAAAAATTAAAAACAATGAAATTAGATTTAAAATTACAACCCTTAAGCAGTTGGGTAAAAACGAAAAACGAGCCTTTACTAATTGCAGGGCCATGTAGTGCTGAAACTGAAGATCAGCTTATGGCCACAGCACATTTACTGGCAAAAACAGGAAAGGTTTCTGTTCTAAGGGCTGGAATCTGGAAACCACGCACCCGTCCCGGGGAGTTCGAAGGTATTGGTAGTATTGGTTTAACCTGGTTAAAAAGAGCCAAGGAAGAAACCGGATTACCTACTGCTGTAGAAGTAGCAAATGCAAAACATGTGGAAGAAGCGCTTGCCGCAGGAGTTGATATCCTTTGGGTAGGTGCTCGTTCAACAGTAAATCCATTTACTGTACAGGAAATTGCTGATGCACTTAAAGGTGTTGATATTCCGGTAATGGTAAAAAACCCGGTTAATCCTGATATCCAATTATGGGTAGGTGCATTGGAGCGTATCAATAATGCAGGTATTACCAAACTTGCCGCTATTCACAGAGGTTTCTCCTCTTTTGAAAAAACGGCATTCAGAAATGAACCAATGTGGGAACTAGCCATTCAGTTAAAAACTTTATGTCCTGAACTTCCAATCATCAATGACCCAAGTCATATTTGCGGAAATCGTGAATTAATTCAATATGTTGCTCAAAAAGCACTTGATCTGGATATGCAGGGATTAATGATCGAGTCGCACCTTGATCCATCTGTTGCATGGACTGATGCCAAACAACAGTTAACTCCTGCTGCATTATCAGAATTAATGGAGCTGCTTACCCTGCGTAAGCCTGAGAGCAAAGACAAAGAATTTACTGATAAACTTGCTGATCTGCGTACCAGTATCGACAAGATTGATGATCAGATCATTCAAAAAATCGCTGAAAGAATGCAGGTAGTTCAAAAAATTGGTGAATTCAAGCGTGATAATGGAGTAACTATCCTTCAGGTAAATCGCTGGGATCAGATTATGAACAAACGCAGTGCATTTGCAAAGGCATTAAAGCTGGATCTTAATTTTACAGGTAAACTTCTGGAATTAATCCATAGCGAATCAATCCGCAAGCAAACTGAAATCATGAACGATAAAGTGAATGTTGAATAACAATGAGTTCAGCAAGCATAAATATATCCGTAGCGAATAAAACACTGGACTGTACCATACCTCTTACCGGATCAAAAAGCGAGAGTAACCGTGCATTGATCATGCAGGCTTTGAGTGCCGGTGCAGTCCGGGTAGACAATATTTCTGAAGCTGCTGATACTGTTACTTTAAACAATATCTTAAAGGATAATACGCAAAAAGTAGTTGATATTGGTCCGGCAGGTACTGCCATGCGTTTTTTAACTGCCTATTACTCTTTGCAAGCAGGTGAAGTTACCTTAACCGGTTCTGAACGCATGAAGCAGCGTCCTATCGGGATTCTGGTAGATGCCTTAAGAACACTCGGTGCTGATATTCAATATGCAGAAAAAGAAGGGTTTCCGCCATTAAGGATAAAAGGCCCTCTTCAGCAGAAAACTAATCAGGTCAGTATAAAAGGAAATATCAGCAGTCAGTATATTTCTGCTCTCCTGCTTATTGCCCCAAAACTTGAACAGGGTTTGAGCCTCATGATCGATGGGGAATTAACCTCAAAGCCTTATGTGGAGATGACTCTGGCCCTGATGGAGCAAGCGGGTATCAGACATACCTGGAAAGAAAATGTTATTAGCATCGCTCCACAGACTTACAATAATTCTGTAATCCATGTTGAACCCGACTGGAGTGCTGCGTCTTACTGGTATGCTATTGCTGCTTTATCTAAAGAAGCACGTCTCTTCCTTCCCGGGCTGAACGGATACAGTCTGCAGGGAGACAGTATCATTACCGAGATCATGGCCAATTTTGGTATTAGCTCCCAATTTAAAGATGGCGGCGTTTACTTAGTGAAGGAAGCAAAGAAATTGGAGCGAAAAATCTTTGATTTTAAAGAATGTCCGGATCTTGCACAGACAGTGATTGTTTGTTGTGCGGCACTGGGACATGATGCTACCTTCACCGGATTAGAAACTTTGAAAATCAAGGAAACCGACCGGGTCAATGCGCTTCAAACGGAGTTGGAAAAAATCGGGGTAAAACTGATTGAAAAGAATCAAACCTATAAACTGGATTGCTCAGAACTTGATCTGAATAAAAAAATAAAGGTAGCAACGTATGATGATCATAGAATGGCGATGGCTTTTGCACCTCTTGCCTTAGTTATGGCAGAGCTTGAAATCGAAGATCATTTGGTGGTTGAAAAATCATATCCTGATTTCTGGAAACATCTTGAAATAGCTGGATTCAATGTTAGTTGACAATTGATACCCGATAACTATCGGGTTGACAATTGACAATGAAGAAATCTAAATTAAAGAACAGATTTTCATCTTTAATCTTAATTCCCTGAACTTAATACTTATAACTTATAACCTACAACTTAAAACTCAAAAATGGCAGGCAATTCATTCGGTCAATTATTCCGCATCACAACTTTTGGAGAATCACATGGTGAAGCTATTGGTGTAATCATTGATGGTTGTCCTTCTAATCTGGAAGTTGATATGGATTTCATTCAGTCGGAGCTGGATAAACGAAAACCCGGACAATCCAAGATCACCACTCAGCGTAAAGAAAGTGATACTGTACAGATTCTGTCTGGTGTGTTTGAAGGAAAAACAACCGGTACTCCAATTGCCATGATTATCCCGAATGAGGATCAACGTTCGAAAGATTATTCGCATATCAAAGACGCTTACCGTCCCTCGCATGCAGATTTTACTTATGATGCCAAATACGGACATCGCGATCATCGGGGTGGCGGCAGATCATCTGCCCGGGAAACTGCAGCAAGAGTTGCTGCAGGTGCTATTGCTAAGCTTCTATTGCAACAATCCGGAATAGAAATATTTGCTCATGTTTCAGCGGCAGGCACCATAGAAGCACCACAGCTTTCGATAAATTCGATACCAGAATTACTTGAGATCAGGGAAAGCAATATTGTACGCTGTGCGGATCCCGCCACAGCAAATCAGATGATTGAACTGATCGACGGAATCAGAAAAGAGGGCGATACCGTTGGCGGTAAAATTTCATGTCTGGTTAAAAACTGTCCCGTTGGACTTGGAGAACCTGTTTTTGACAAATTGCATGCTGATTTAGGCAAAGCAATGTTAAGTATCAATGCTGTGCATGGATTTGATTATGGATCTGGGTTTGCTGGTTCCGAAATGAAGGGTTCTGAACATAATGACCTTTTTATAGCTCCTTCCGAAGGACAGGAAAACAGCAGTTTCCGCACGCAAACAAACTATTCCGGCGGGATTCAGGGTGGCATCTCCAATGGGATGGACATTACCTTCAGAGTGGCATTTAAACCGGTAGCAACCATCATGCAAAATCAGGCTAGTCTTGATTCTTCTGGTAACGCAGCAACCGTTCAGGGCAAAGGCAGACATGATCCTTGTGTGGTACCACGTGCAGTGGCAATTGTTGAGGCAATGGCTGCACTGGTTCTGGCCGATCATCTATTAAGGAATAAGGTAATCAGGCTTTAGGTGTTCCCGTCATTTCGAAGGAGGTACGACTGAGAAATCTCCTCCTCAATGGCATAGTCATAACCAACAGATTTCTCCTCGCGATAGCATTTATTATTCAGAAGACAATTGATTTGCTCGTCGAAATGACGATATGTTATTCGTAATGATTAAAACAATTTCGGAAACTTATCCGGAAAACTGTCATTCATCATTGCATAAACCATCTCAACAACATCATCTACCGAAGGTTTGGTGAAATAATCTCCATCCGAGCCATAAGGAGTACGATGTGGTTTTGCAGTGAGTGTATGTGGTTGCCCATCAAGAAACTGATATCCATTCTGACGTTCCAGTACTTGTTGCATGATGAAGGCAGAAGAACCACCTGGAACATCTTCACCAACTACAAGTAATTTATTGGTCTTTTTTAATGATTCTGTGCATAGATTGTTAAGGTCAAAAGGCAAGAAAGTTTGCGGATCAACAATCTCAATATGAATGTCCAATTTTTCAAGTTCTTCAGCCGCCTGTTCAACAATTCTCAGGGTTGATCCATAAGAAATAACTGTAACGTCCCTGCCTTCACGTATAATCTCAGCCTTTCCCAGTTCAACTCTGAATTCCCCGATATTGTCAGGCATAGTCTCTTTCAATCGGTAACCGTTGAGGCATTCAATAACCAGGGCTGGCTCATCACCACGGAGCAGGGTATTATACATACCCGCTGCCTGAGTCATATTTCTGGGTACGCAAACATGCACACCTCTTAAAGAGTTAATAATCACACCCATTGGCGAACCTGAATGCCAGATTCCTTCCAAACGATGACCTCTTGTCCTGACGATCAAAGGTGCTTTCTGTCTGCCTTTTGTACGGTAACTCAATGTTGCCAGATCATCACTCAGAATATTTAAGGCAAACAATAAATAATCAAGGTATTGTATCTCAGCAATGGGTCTTAAACCACGGAGTGCCAAACCTATTCCCTGCCCAATAATAGTCATTTCTCTGATGCCGGTATCGGTGATTCTCTTCTTGCCGAATTTAGCCTGCAAACCTGCAAAACCCTGATTCACATCGCCGATAGCCCCAACATCCTCACCAAAGGCAAGAATTCTGGCATCACGTGTGAAATTTGCATCAAAACAGGCATTCAGAATTTCCCGCCCGTCAACCAGTTTTGAGTTCTCCGTATATTCAGGTTTTATACCATCAATATTTAAAGGAGAATCCTGCGAGCCTGTGAAAAGCTTGGAGTTATACCGGTCAAAAATTTGCTCATGCTGTTTGCTATACCAATCCTGGAGTATTTTTTTTGATTCTGACTGATCATGACGCAATAATCTGATCGCATTTCTGACCATTCCTATCACATCCTTCCGGGATGGGTCTATACTTGTTTTCAATGAATTAGCCAGTTGAAGCAGTTCAGGTTGCTGAGTACTCTCAACCAGACCGATTGCTGTTTCCAACTCGGATTTCATCCCAGCATTGAACTCCGCCCAGGCCTTTTTCTGGCAATTACGAATATATATTTTAGCATTTGCTTCGATCTCATTCAATTCCTTCTCTGTAGAAATGGCCGATTCAATCATCCACTTCCGCATCTGCAACATGCAATCATATTCATTTTCCCAGGCTATCCTATCCTTGTTTTTATAACGCTCATGCGAACCCGAGGTTGAATGTCCCTGTGGCTGGGTCATTTCAGTAACATGAATCATTACCGGAATATGCTGTTCACGGCAAAGCTTGATTGCTTTTTCATATGTTTCGCATAGACCTGGATAATCCCAGCCCCTGACTTTAAATATTTCATACCCTTCACCTTTTTCATCACGCTGAAACCCTTTCAGAATCTCAGAAATATCCTGCTTGGTTGTTTGGTATTCGGCAGGAACCGAAATTCCGTAAGCATCATCCCAAATAGAAATTGCCATTGGAATCTGCAGAACTCCGGCAGCATTGATCGCTTCGAAGAAAATCCCTTCAGATGTCGAAGCATTGCCTATGGTTCCAAAAGCAACTTCATTACCATTTACCGAGAAATTCTTTAGATAACTAAGTTCCTGATTGTTTTTGTATAGTTTGGATGCGAGAGCTAAACCAACAAGACGTCCCATCTGACCACCTGTAGGAGAAATATCAGAGGATGAATTCTTCGAACTGGTGAGATCCATCCAGGTGCCATCTTCATTTAAAAGACGGCTGGCAAAATGGCAATTCATCTGTCTGCCCCCTGAACTTGGGTCAGCATCAGTATCCGTATTGGCATAAAGCTGAGCAAAAAATTCAGGCATCGTAAGCATACCTGCCGCAAGCATAAAGGTTTGGTCCCGATAATACCCTGAACGCCAGTCTCCAGCCATAAAAACCTTTGCCATGGCCAGTTGTGCTACCTCTTTACCATCTCCAAAGATTCCGAATTTAGCTTTACCCGTCAGAACTTCCTTACGCCCCAAAAGACTTGCCTGTCTGCTTTCAAACGCAATTTTATAATCATTAATGATTATGCTTTTGAATGCTTCAAAGCTTAATTCCTCTTGTTCCTGCAAATTATTCTCGTTAACCCGGGTTTCTATCATAGGATTGCTTTATGGCCAAAAATAAGAAAAGAGTGCAGGAATTGATAATACTGATGCAAAATAATAATTCGCCTTTTCAGGAATAAGCCAAATTATAACACCCGGCTGATCTATAAATAAATGCAATCGCCTGATTTGGAATGATATTTGAAAGAATCTGTTGGAAAATCATTATATTAAACTCATGAAGAAATTATTAATCCTTTTTGCAGCTGTGAGTGTACTCTTGTTTTTTGAGTCCATGCAGCCTGATAATAAAGCAGAATTCAAATTCGATAAGGAAACTCATGATTTCGGACAGATCCCCCAAGGGACACCGGTTAGTGCCCAATTTACATTCACCAATGTTGGCAGTGAACAATTGATTATCTCATCGATTGAGTCAAGCTGTGACTGTATTATGGCTAAATTTACCAGAGAACCTGTCTTAAAAGGGGAAAAGGGAATAATTACAATTACCTATGATGCAGCTAAAGTTCAGGCCGGATTTACACAGGCTGTAAGGATAAAATCTAATGCAAGAACTCCTGTTAAAGTTCTTTACGTCAAAGGAGAAGTACGAAGCGGAGGGTAGATAAATAATCTTAAATTAAAAATCAAAAAACCTCTCCTATTCAGAGAGGTTTTTTAATTTTGTATTATGCCAGAAATTTCAAGCAAAGGCTTACAGATGCCCGCGTCTCCAATTCGTAAGCTTACACCTTTTGCTGATCAGGCAAAGCGTGAAGGGAAAAAAGTCTACCATTTAAATATTGGTCAACCTGATATTGAGACCCCAAAAAGCATGCTGGACGCGATAAAAAATATAGATTTTAAGATCTGGGCCTATACCCCTTCTGAGGGAACACTTGCCTACCGTACTAAATTGACGTCTTATTATAATAAGGCAGCCTATAATATTGATCCCGCCGACATATTGGTTACTATGGGTGGCTCAGAAGCCATAACCATAGCCATGCAGGTTTGTGTTGAGGAAGGCGATGAAATCATAATACCTGAGCCTTATTATGCCAATTACAATGCATTTGCCTGTATGAGCAATGTAGTGGTAAAGCCTATTCTATCGGTCATTGAAAACGGATTTGCTCTGCCTCCAATCAGTGAATTTGAGAAACTGATTAGCCCGAAAACCAAAGCCATACTGATCTGCAATCCAAATAATCCAACAGGCTACCTCTATTCAAAAGAAGAGATGGAAGCATTGAAAGACCTATGTCTTAAATACGACCTGTTCCTGTTGTCTGATGAAGCTTACAGAGAATTCTGCTATGATGGCCAGGAGTTCATTTCTCCAATGCATTTTGAGGGAATGGAGGAGCATGTTATTGTATTAGATACTGTATCGAAACGCTATAGTGCCTGTGGTGCCCGTCTGGGATGCCTGATTACCAAAAACAAGGAGGTAATAGCAGCGGCATTAAAATTTGCACAGGCACGCCTGAGTCCGGGAATGGTTGAACAGATTGCAGCAACGGCAGCGGTTGACACCCCCGACAGTTATTTTGAAGAAATTAATAAAGAATATACACTGCGCAGAAATACACTTGTTGAACGACTCAACAAAATTGATGGTGTATTTTGTCCGAATCCCGGTGGCGCATTTTATGTAGTTGCGAAATTCCCGATTGACAATGCTGACAAATTCTGCCAGTGGATACTGGAAGAATTTGAATATAAAAATTCAACAGTAATGATGGCACCTGCCACCGGATTTTACAGTAAGGAAGGAGTAGGAAATGACGAAATACGTTTGGCATACGTTTTGAACAGAGAAGATCTGGAAGCTGCAGCAACTTGCCTGGAGGAAGCATTAAAAGTATATCCCGGGCGGGTGTAGTGTCTTTGCAGGGATGCTATTGTAATATTTAGTATCTTTGCATAATATACCTTCAAACAAAAAATTCAGGGGCCGACCGGAATTGACAGGATGGAGGCAGGTATGTAAGCATGCAGCGCATTGTAAGTATTAGCGCTTAAATCTGAACTTTCAAAC
>CAZGWG010000037.1:0-24673 GCA_964529165.1 uncultured Sphingobacterium sp. | reverse complement strand
GGCCTTGATCTTGTCCTTCAGCGTCAGGGATTCGTCTTTGGTGCTGATGACTTCAGGGCAGCCCGGGAGAATAATGTACCTTCAGTGATGATCACTGATGACAAAGGAAATGAGCTCCCGCTGGTCGACAAACAGGGACGTTTTGTTACTGAGGTTGCTGATTTTGCCGGAAGATTCGTAAAAGAAGAATATTATAGTGATGAGGAACGTAAAGACCCTGATTTCCGACCTACTGATGTACTCATTGCCATCAAATTAAAAGAAGATAATAAAGCCTTTGATGTAAAAAAATACGAACACAGTTATCCGCATTGCTGGCGTACAGACAAGCCTGTTCTGTATTATCCTTTGGACAGCTGGTTCATTAAAACCACAGCGGTAAAAGACCGCCTTGTTGAGCTGAACAAGACCATAAACTGGAAACCCGAATCAACCGGAACCGGTCGTTTTGGGAACTGGCTTGAAAATTTGGTCGACTGGAATCTTTCACGTTCAAGATACTGGGGTACTCCCTTGCCAATCTGGAGAACAGAAGACGGGGCTGAGGAAAAGTGCATCGGTTCTATTGAGGAACTCAGATCGGAAATCAAAAAGGCTGTGGAAGCCGGGTTTATGGATGCTGCATTTGAAATCAATGATATGCATCGTCCGTATGTTGATGATGTAATCCTCGTCTCAAAATCAGGCAAGAAAATGATCCGCGAGACTGATCTGATTGATGTCTGGTTCGATTCAGGAGCCATGCCTTACGCCCAATGGGGGCTACCCCCAACAGCAGAAGGTAAAAGCGGTAATATAAGTCCGGAAGACTTTTTAGAATATTGGAATAAAGAGGTGGGTTCTGATGGAGAAGCTGGTTCTATTTACCCTGCAGACTTCATTGCAGAAGGTGTTGATCAGACCCGTGGATGGTTTTTTACGCTGCATGCTATTGGTGTGATGCTGAATGATAGCATTTCATTCAGGAATGTTGTTTCAAACGGACTTGTACTCGACAAGAACGGCAATAAAATGTCGAAACGATTGGGAAATGCAGTTGACCCTTTTGAAACTATCGAAAAATATGGTGCAGATCCTACCAGATGGTACATGATCAGTAATGCATCACCATGGGATAACCTGAAATTCAATATTGAAGGAATAGATGAAGTTCGCCGCAAGTTCTTTGGAACCTTGCACAATACTTATGCATTTTTTGCATTGTATGCTAATATTGATGGCTTCAGCTACAAAGAGGAAGATATTAAAGACCGTCCTGAAATTGACCGTTGGATTATCTCATTATTGAATTCCCTGAGTCTTGAAGTCGATAAATATTATGCAGATTTTGAACCAACACGTGCTACACGGGCAATTCAGAATTTTGTAGATGAGCATTTGAGTAACTGGTATGTACGTTTATGCCGCCGCCGTTTCTGGAAAGGCGAATACAGTGAAGACAAGATATCAGCCTATCAGACGCTTTATACTTGTTTGAGTACTATTGCTAAATTAATGTCGCCTGTGGCGCCATTTTTTAGTGACCGCTTATTCATTGATTTGAATAAAGCCAGTGGTAAAGAAGATGTCATTTCTGTGCATCTGGCAGACTTCCCGGATTACAATGACAAACTGGTTGACAAAGATCTGGAGGAGCGCATGGCTCTGGCACAGGATATCTCTTCATTGATTCTCTCGCTTCGTAAAAAGGTAGGAATCAATGTAAGACAGCCTTTGAGTAAAGCAATGATCCCGGTTCTTGACAAAGGTTTCAAAGCGAAAGTTGAGAAAGTAAAAGATCTGATCCTTTCTGAGACGAATCTGAAGAATATTGAATACATTACCGATACCTCAGGAATCATCAGCAAAAAAATAAAACCGAATTTTAAAGCTTTAGGCCCGAAAGTTGGTAAGGATATGAAACTTGTGACTGAAGCATTAAGCTCTATGTCGCAACAGGATATTAACCGCTTTGAAAAAGAAGCCTGCATTGCAATTCCAGGAACTTCATATGTAGTTGATCTTGCAGATGCCGAAGTGCTTGCCGAAGATGTTCCGGGTTGGCAGGTTGCAAACCTTGGGAATTTAACCGTTGCTTTGGATATTACACTTAGTGAGGAACTAAAACAGGAAGGAATTTCAAGAGAGTTAGTAAACCGTATCCAAAACCTCAGAAAGGAGCTTGGTTTTGAGGTAACAGATAAGATAAGAGTACGGATAAAAGACCATCCGTATATTTCGGAAGCCGTCAAAAATAATTTAACCTATATTTGCGCGGAAATTCTGGCTGACTCATTGGAGCTTGTGACAGATCTTGATTCGGGTGAAAAGGTAAGCATTGATGAAAAGGATTTAACAATACAAATAAATAAAGGATAGAAACATGGATAAGCACGAAAAAACCAGATATTCCGATACTGAATTACAGGAATTTAAAGACCTCATTATTGAGAAGCTGCGTAGCTCAAAAGAAGAATTAGCTGCCTTGACCCAATCGTTAAGCAATCCGAATATGAATGGGACAGATGATACTGCGGGTACCTATAAGACACTTGAAGATGGCTCTGCAACCCTCGAGAAGGAATCAATTAATCAACTTGCAGCACGCCAGAGAAAGTTCATCGATAACCTCGAAAGTGCTTTGGTTCGTATTGAAAATAAAACCTACGGTGTTTGCAGAGAAACCGGAAAATTGATCCCTAAAGAGCGTTTACGTGCAGTTCCGCATGCTACCTTAAGTATGGAAGCTAAATTGAAGCAGGCGTAAATGAAAGCTTATACTAAGCCCTTTCTTGCAATTTTTCTTATTCTCTTAGCCGACCAGGCCTTGAAATTCTGGATTAAGCTTAATATGTCTTTAGGACAGGAATATAAAATCTTTGGCAACTGGGCAATAATACATTTCACTGAAAACAATGGGATGGCATTCGGTATCGAGTTTGGGGGCGAAGCAGGGAAACTTGCTTTGTCTTTATTTCGAATTGTTGCTGTATGTGGTATTGGTTATGGCCTGGTTCATTTAATCAAAAAAAAATATCATCGTGGGCTGATTATGAATCTTGCATTCATATTTGCCGGAGCACTAGGTAATATCATCGATTCAACCTTCTATGGGGTAATTTTCAATGAAAGTACTTATTATCAGCCCTCAGTGCTTTTCCCTGCCGAAGGAGGCTATTCAAGTCTGTTCCATGGCAAAGTTGTCGACATGTTCTATGTGCCAATCCTTCAGGGTATTTACCCGCAGTGGTTTCCATTCTGGGCTGGTGAAGAGTTTATTTTCTTCAGACCAGTGTTCAATTTAGCCGACTCGGCGATTTCAATCGGTGTTATTCTGATACTCATCTATCAGAAACGATATTTTAAGGAAGAAAAAGAAGAAGAAATTTTTCCGCATAGCGAAATTATAGAAGAATAAATATAAAGGCCTTAAAAAGGTCTTTTTTCTTGCCTATAAGGCACTTTAAACTGAAAACTAAACCAAATTATCAACTGTCAATTGTCAACTATCAATTGTCCTTATGGATTTGGCACGAATTTTTCATCGTATATATAGAATTAATTAAACAAAGAAACATGAAAAATATTTTAACCATTGCCCTATTAAGTGTGTTGAGCTTAAGTGCCTTTTCACAAACTATTGATACTCGCAGAAAAATTGAAGTTAACGGATCTGCCGAAGCTGAAGTAACACCGGATATTATCTATATAGGAATTTCATTGAAAGAATATTTCAGAGATTCCAATAATAAAAAGAAAGTTGAGATCGAAGAGCTTGAACGTCAACTACAGTCCGCAGTTCTGAAGGCAGGCATTCCTCAGGAAAACTTCACGATTAACAATATCTCCAGCTATAATAACTGGTGGGAAAAGAAAAAAGCACCTGACTTTCTGGCCCGTAAGCAATACCGGATCAAAGTCACCGATTTGACCAAATTCAATGAAATTATGAGTGCTGTTGACCCTAAAGGAATAGAGTACAGCAATATTGAGAGCTACGATTATTCTAAAATTGAAGCCCTGAAAAAAGATTTGAAAATAAAAGCTCTTCAGGCTGCAAAGAATAAAGCTGAATACCTGATCACTTCGATCGGTGGTACTTTGGGTGGTCCATTGGAAATTCAGGAAATCAATAATGAATATTACCCACAACCAATGTATCGTGCAAATATGATGATGAAAGCTGACGCTATGGTTTCAAGTGAAGCAGCTATGCCCGATATTGATTTTAAAAAGATTAAACTGAATTACCAGATGAGGGCGGTGTTTGAAATAAAGTAGAAATTTAATGGACAGTTGGCAATGCACACCCGATAGCTATTGGGTTGACAATGAAAATCGTACTTCATTTTAAGTTTGTGCAATAAATTAAAGAGGATGTCATCCCGATACGACCTTCAGGAAGAGGGATGACAGAGATTTGGTAATGAACTATTAATTTGACAATTTAGTAATACATCTCTGACAACTGTCAACCCGATAGCTATCGGGTATCAACTATCAACTGTCAATTAATATGCATGTACAAAAGGAGCCCAGAGGAATAGTCCCCTCAAAGAAAAAAACACTTTATAAGATAAGACCTGAACTCCGTAACTACCTGATAAAGTACGATCGTGAGGTCAAGCTCCCTGTACAATACACAGATTTACTACGATTTAATCTGAAAACACCTCTCCGTGACAAGGAAGGGCGCGATACTCTATGGTATACTGTATATTATGATGAAAGTGAGATGAAGGAATTATTCCCGAATCTCACTTATATCTATGCATTAATGAATACTGATGGTGATACGGCAGTCATGGAACACCTTTCAGTTGCACGTATCGACTACTGTACCTTTGCAAATACACGGCCTTTCAGGGTGCGGATCATCAATCGTTTGAATGATAACTATGATCATTTCTATATCAAAGTTGGGGATGCATCGCGGGTCTATGGCCTTGAACTCGAGCATGTATTATCTCCCAATCGCATAATTTATATGACCGATGGGAATACACTTGTTGAGGAGCATATCCCCGGTCTCCCGGGTGATGAGTTTATCAAACGAAGTCTAAATACTTCAAAATTTAATCAGATACGCATTTGCAAAGAATTTGTTAAATTCAATGAACGCTGCTTTGTAAGATTGTTGGGGGATATGAGATCCTATAATTTTGTTGTTGACATTACCCCGGATATTGAGGGTAATCAATACCGTTTCAGGGCCATCGATTTTGATCAGCAATCTTATGAAGGAAGACTAAAAATGTACCTTCCTCACTATTTTAAAGAAAACCTGGCCCTTGTCCAGCTTGGAATGCAGCATATGGATGTCACTACGATGCGACAATATCAGGAAGAGGAAAGAAGTTTGATTGCTAACCGTTTCCGCTCAGGATATTATCGTTTACAGGACCTCTTTCAGGTCATGAATATTGATCCTATTGCGCCGGAAGAGAAAGTCACTCAATTAGGCAAAGAACTGGCTTCATATCATAAAAACCCGGCCTTTAAAAGCTGCGATACGATGGGAAAACTGGTTTTTGAAAGTCTGCAACAGGTTGTAGGTAAAAGAATGGGCTAGAGGACGATACCCTTAGCCATTAATAATGATGGGCTCAATGAAGATTTGACTATCATGAGCAATTTTATTATATTGTTATTTACTTCAGCCCGAAATCATTTTCAATAATTTTCTCATAGGCCTTATACCGATAAAGCTATAGTTGAACAAGCTTCAACATACCTTTAGTCTATAATTTCCCTCCTGCCGGGCAAGGCCCAAGCAGGAGGTTTTTTTCACCTCTACTTCGTTGAAGAAATCTCCAGTACCAGGTCATCCGTATTAACCAATGTTCCCGGTGTTAAAATAACATCTCCAACAATTCCATCATTATTTGCTGCAATATTGGTTTCCATTTTCATAGCTTCGACCATAAACAAAGGCTGATTTTTTTTCACTACATCTCCCTTTTTAACAAAAACCTTGGAAAGCATTCCCTGCAAAGGTGAAGCGACATGATTTATATTTTCTTTTTCTGCCTTTCTGTTCTCCTGCCGGGTTACCTTAATCGACCTGTCCTGAACCTCAATATTTCTTGTCTGTCCATTTAGTTTAAAGAAAGCTGTACGCATTCCTTTATCATCTGCAGGGCCTATAGACTGCAGTCTGACGAGCAGAGTTTTTCCCGGAGCAATTTGTACTGTAGTTTCCTCACCCGGCTTCATCCCGTAAAGGAAATACTTGGTCGGCACTACGTCCACATCCCCATATTTCCTGAACATAACCAGGTAATCTTCAGTTACCCTGGGATAGAATTTATATGAAAGGTAGGTCGTGTAAGGAAGATCCTCTCCAAATTTCTTTTTGAAATCCTTAAAATCCTGTTCAAGATCCAAAGGAGGAATATGCTTACCTGCACGGTCGGTAAGAGGCACTTTACCCTTCAGGATGATTCGTTGAAGCTCTTGCGGGAACCCTCCTTCCGGCTGTCCGATCTCTCCCATAAAGTAAGAAACAACGGACTCAGGAAAAGAGAGCTGATCACCCTTAGTAAAGATATCTTCCTTACTGATATTGTTTGCAACCATATATTGAGCGAGGTCGCCAACTACTTTTGAGCTTGGCGTAACTTTTACGATATCACCAAACATCTCATTGACATCGGCATATCGCTCTTTAATCTCCTCAAATTTATCTCCCAAGCCCAAAGCAATGGCCTGAGGCTTCAGATTAGAATACTGACCTCCCGGAATTTCATGCTGAAATACTTCGGCAGAACTGGATTTCATACCAGATTCATAAGGATGATAATAATCACGGACACTTTCCCAATAATTACTGAACTGATTCAGGGATTTAATATTATAAGGATTTTCACGCTCATGGAAACGCATCATTTCAACGATAGCATTGAAATTAGGCTGGGAAGTCATGCCCGATAATGCACCTAATGCGCAATCAACCACATCCACTCCTGCATCAATAGCCTGCATATATGTAGCCGACTGTAATGAAGAGGTATCATGAGTATGTAAATGAATTGGAATCTTGACAGTGTCTTTTAATGCCTCAATAAGCACTTTGGCAGCATAAGGCTTAAGAAGACCCGACATATCTTTAACACCCAGAATATGCGATCCTGCATTCTCCAGATCTTTAGCCAGGCGCAAATAATAATCAAGATTATACTTGCTGCGTTTAGGATCCAGAATATCTCCGGTATAACATAATGAACCTTCGGCAATTCCTCCTGTTTTACGTACCATTTCAATACATGGAGCTATATTTTCCATCCAATTCAGTGAATCAAAAATCCGGAATACATCCACTCCATTTTCCCAGCTCTTCTGAACAAAGGATTCAACAAGATTATCAGGATAGGCTGAATATCCAACCCCATTACATCCCCTGATCAGCATCTGAATCAGGATATTCGGCATTGCAGCCCTTAACTTCTGCAATCTGATCCATGGATCTTCATGAAGAAAGCGCAGACAAACATCAAAAGTAGCCCCACCCCAGGCTTCCATACTAAAAGTTTGAGGATGATCTTTAGCATAAGCTTCAGCAACCTTCAGCATATCATAGGTACGCATTCGTGTAGCGAGTAATGACTGATGTCCATCACGAAAGGTTGTATCGGTATAATAGATTTTCTTTTCGTTCTTCAACCAGGAGCAAAATGCTTCAGCTCCCAATTCAGTGAGCATGTCTTTGGTCCCCTTTGGATAAGGTGCCAGGTGATCATACTCAGGAATCGGCGGTTTTTCAAGACGAACCTTTGGATCAAAATTTTTAACATCCGGATTTCCGTTCAATGAAATATCGCCAAGGAAAGAGAGAACACGCGTTCCACGGTCAAGTCCGGTCGTAATGGCGAATAATTCCGGGTATTCCTGTATAAAATTAACAGTAGCTTTCCCTTCAACAAAAACAGGATGATTGATCAGATTTTCAAGGAACTGAATATTATTTTTAACACCCCTGATCCTGAATTCGCGCAATGCACGGTTCATCTTACGGGCAGCATCAATTAAAGTAGCTCCCTGAGTGCTCACTTTTACCAGCATGGAATCGAAAAAAGGACTGATTTTCATACCCGGATAGGTACTCCCTTCATCCAGCCTCACCCCAAAACCGGTTGCATTACGATAAGTGATTAATGTTCCATAATCAGGTTTAAATCCGTTTGATGGATCTTCGGTCGTGATACGGCATTGCATTGCAAAACCATTCTTCATAACATGGGCCTGATCAGGCAATCCGATCTCAGCATCTGAAAGTTTATAACCATCGGCTATATAAATCTGGGTTTTAATCAGATCTATACCGGTAATCATTTCTGTGACTGTATGTTCTACCTGTATTCTTGGATTAACCTCAATGAAATAGATTCGTTCATCCGAATCTACCAGGAACTCAACTGTACCAACATTATTGTAATTAACAGCTTTCGCAATGCTAACAGCATAGTGATATAATTTCTCACGGGTTTCATCCTTTAAATTCAAAGATGGTGCTACTTCTACAACCTTCTGAAAACGTCTTTGAACAGAGCAATCACGTTCATAGAGGTGCATCACATTACGGTGATTATCAGCAACAATCTGCACTTCTATATGCCGCGGACGCTCAATGAATTTCTCGAGAAACACCGTATCATCACCAAAGGCATTTTTAGCTTCACTTTTAGCTTCGGGGAAGGCTTTTCTAAGTTCATCTTCGGTTCTTACTACCCTCATTCCACGTCCACCCCCACCGGAAGCTGCCTTTAAAATCATTGGGAAACCAATTCGCTCAGCTTCTGAAAGTGCAATATCCAGACTGTTCAGATCAGGTTCATTACTTTCTATAATAGGGATTTGGGCATTTTTGGCATTAGTTTTTGCTGTGATTTTATCGCCCAATGCGATCATCACATCAGGTCTTGGACCGATAAAAATAATTCCATTCTCAGCACATTGACGGGCAAACTCAGCATTTTCTGACAGAAAGCCGTAGCCCGGATGAATTGCATCAGCTTTGCAGTATTTAGCCATCTCAATAATGGCCTGAATATCAAGGTAAGGTTTTAGAGGATCGGTATCTTCTCCAATTTGATAGGCCTCATCGGCCTTGTAACGATGAAGAGAATAACGATCTTCGTAAGTATAAATAGCCGCAGTCTGTATATTCAATTCATTACAGGCCCGACTAATTCTGATTGCAATCTCTCCTCTGTTCGCTATCAGTATTTTCTTAATATTCATAAATAAGCTAATTTGTCCCTAAGGTAAATAATTATAAACCTGATACCAAATAAGATTTTGGTTCAAAACCTTATTCAAATTGACCTAAATGGCATTAATTAGTCAGAAAATTTATCGAATAATAAAACAATAAACTTATTTGCCAAAAAGCTGAGTCTAAAATTGAAACGGGCAAAATGTATTTCTCACCTTGGGACTAAAAATTCATTACCCGGCTGACATTTCAGGTTTCGTTGTTTTAATCGGGCTGATCTTAATCAAGCAAGTGGATGGGCCATACCAAAAGGCTCATTCTGAGTTTTCTGAACTTGATCCCATAATAAAACTACTGATACATCCACAACCTCAATCCGAATAGTTAATTTCACCACAAATGAGATCCGGTGAGATTTGGTCTTCTGAAGGAATGGAAAAAGACAACTATCAGGCTTCTGGAAGAAATCCACTGTTTTGACTCACCTTCATTCTGATTATTTATATTTCAATTGATAGGAGGCAAGTCTGCAAATTAGAGAAACTGATTAACAATCAGTTTTGTTGATGTCCAAGAAGAAAACTTAGCTGATATAGTCAAAACCTGTATATGGAACCAATGCAGCCGGAATTTTTATCCCCTTTTCATCCTGATTATTTTCGAGCAGAGAAGCAACAATTCGTGGTAATGCCAGTGCACTTCCATTCAATGTATGAGCGAGCTGAGGCTTACCATCACCACTCTTAAAGCGTAGTTTAAGCCGATTACTTTGATAAGTTTCAAAGTTAGAAACCGAAGAAACTTCCAGCCATCGTGCCTGAGCAGCACACCAAACCTCCATATCATAGGTTTTTGCTGAGGTAAAGCCCATATCGCCACCGCATAAACTAAGCACCCGGTATGGCAATTCAAGTTTTTGCAATAAAGATTGAACATATTTACTCATATCTTCAAGAACACCATAAGAATTATCCGGATGAACGACCTGAACAATCTCTACTTTATCGAACTGATGTAAACGGTTTAATCCGCGGACATGGGCTCCATAAGAGCCTGCTTCACGACGGAAACAGGGAGTATAAGCGCAATTTTTTACAGGTAATTCTTCCTCTTTCAGAATCACATCACGGTATAAATTTGTTACCGGAACTTCTGCAGTAGGAATCAGGTAAAGATTATCGCCTGTAATATGATACATCTGTCCTTCTTTATCAGGAAGTTGTCCTGTACCAAAACCAGAGGCCTCATTCACAACAATCGGGGGCTGCATTTCGCGGTAACCGGCAGCCTCAGCATTGTCAAGAAAGAAATTGATCAATGCACGCTGTAGCTTAGCTCCCTTACCTTTATAAACCGGGAAGCCTGCACCTGCAATTTTGTTTCCTAACTCAAAATCAATGATGTCATATTTTATAGCAAGTTCCCAGTGAGGCAATGCACCGGGATTGAGAGTGGGTATTACACCATGCTCTAAAGCAACCTGATTATCATCTGCTCCAATGCCTTTAGGCACCGACTGATGGGGTAAATTAGGTAAAAGAACCAACTCAGCTTGCAGCAGAATCTCAATGGCAGAAAGTTTATCACCGAGGGTTCGTGTTTGCTCTTTGAAATCGGCTGTTTGGGCTTTAATTTTTTCTGCCTCATCTTTCAAGCCCTGACGCATCAATTCGCCAATTTTTTTAGCAGCGGCATTCGCTTCGGCAGCTATAGAATCCAAAAGAGTTTGAGTTTGTCGGCGGTCATCATCAAGCCTTATGATTTGATCGACCAGCTCCGGACTTTTAAAATTCCTTACAGATAAACGATTTAAAACTTCCTCTCTATTTTCACGGATATAACTAACTTGCAGCATCTTTAATAATTTTAGACAAAGATATAAACAGTTTGGAGTTTGGGCTTGATTTTGGAGTTTTTCCTGAATGAATACCTGAATAAGAATAGAAATAATGAGTGGCAAACTTTATCTTGTACCTACACCTATCGGTAATCTGGAAGACATGAGCTTCAGAGCCGTCCGTATTTTGAAGGAAGTTGATCTGATTCTTGCAGAAGATACCCGAACCAGCGCCCCCCTTCTTAAGCATTTTGGTATAGATAAAAAATTGTTTTCACATCATCAGCACAATGAGCATAAGTCAGTAACAGAGGTAATTCGTTTCCTTAAAGAGGGTAAACAAATTGCACTAATTTCTGATGCGGGTACACCGGCAATCTCGGATCCCGGTTTTCTGCTTGTTCGGGAAGCAATCAGAAATGACTTGCCCATAGAATGTCTTCCGGGGGCCACTGCTTTTGTTCCTGCCCTTGTTAATTCAGGTCTGGCTGCCGATCGTTTTACATTCGAAGGTTTTCTGCCTGTTAAGAAAGGCCGGCAAACACGAATGAAAGAACTGGTAAATGAAAGCCGTACCATGATATTTTATGAATCACCGCACAGGCTCTTAAAAACGCTCGAAGAGTTCGCTCAATACTTTGGCCCTGAACGCCAAGCATCAGTTTCCAGAGAGTTAACCAAGCTTTTCGAAGAAACTGTAAGAGGAACTCTTGAACAAATTAAGATACATTTTGAAACTCATACCTTAAAAGGTGAACTAGTTATTTGCGTGGCAGGTAAATAGAATTATTCAAAGAATTAATACCAATATTATGTTGATTGAACAATATTTAACAGATGACCAGGACCCAAGAACTGCAGAAAAAGTTCTCGGGAAATTGCGTGACATGCTAACCTCAGGGGAGGCTGTAATCTATCTTGCAATACAGAAAAAGCCTGCTGTAACACTAATTCCAGATTGTATTGCAGTAACTAATAAAAGAATTGTATTCTGCATACCCGAAAATCTTGGACTTACAACAAATTATAAAACATTCACTTGGGCTGAAGTGAAAGAAGTTTCTTTTAAAGAAGAATTCTTTGGATCCAAGTTCATAGCCATCCCTCAAAGGGGTGAAAACATTGCCATTGACTTCATTCCAAAAGTTCAGGCACGTAAGCTCTATCAGTTCTGTAACGAGCAATTAGAAAAAGTGAAAATCCTTCCAGGATTTGATGAGAAGAACACGGTGTTACAAAATGAGAATCTTGGAGATGACTATGCATCCTATATTGAGGTTGAGGACCTGAATACTCCGACAATTTCTGAAATACAAATAACAGAAGCAGAAGATGAATTAACCCAGAAATTACAGAAATTAAAAAAGCTGTATGAGAAACAACTGATAAGCCAGGAAGAGTATGAAAATAAAAAGGCCGAAATCCTAGCCAGACTTTAATGAAAAGAAATTATAAGCTTGCGCTTTTAAGTGCTTTCTTACTTTGGTTCGCCTGGCCACCAATTCCATTTAGCTCAGTAATTCTACTATTTGCATTGGTTCCGGTATTCACTGCAGTTGAGAATATCATCTCCTCTCAGGCTAAGAAAAAAGGGAAACTAATATTCCGGACTACATTTCTTTGCTTTTTTGCATGGAATACCGCCTGTATTTACTGGGTTTTCAATTCACTGCATTCAGCAATGCCAACCGGGGTAGCGGCTTTGATCTCGCTAATTCCGTTTGGATTGGGAGCAATTTTAATGACTACTGCATTCTGGCTTTATTATCGCCTCAGATTAATCACTTCAAACGTATGGGCTTATACCGGCCTGGTCTGTTTTTGGATTGGCTATGAATACCTTCATCAAAGCTGGGATCTGGCATTCCCCTGGATGAACCTTGGTAATGGTTTCGCTACTTCCCATCAATTGGTACAATGGTATGAATATACCGGTGTTTATGGAGGTACATTATGGGTATTGCTTTCAAATATTTTATTTTTTGAGATCTGGAAGTCATTAAAGGATGGCTCGTTTAAAGCGAAGAGAATCCGCTTGATTTTGCCTTCGTCAATTCTGGTGGTACTCCCGCTACTTATTTCTTTATTTATTTACTTCAAACATACCGAAAAATCGAATCCAGCTAATGTTGTAGTTATACAACCCAATATTGATCCTTATAAAAAGTTCGGGAGCATGCCACCTTCTGAACAGATTACCCGCTTGATTTATCTTTCAGATTCGGTTGGTCAAACAAATACCGAGTATTTCATCTGGCCAGAAACAGCAATTTCTCAGGGTACAGAAGAGAAGACTTTCAGGGGGGATGAAAACTTTAAAACCATTCAGAATTTTCTGAACAAGTATAAAAATGCAAACCTGATCTCCGGGATTGAAAGTTTTGCAATCTATGATTCAGCCGAAACGGAAACTGCTCGATTCAATAAAAACAATGGAATTTATTTTGATGTGTTCAATGCCGCTGTCTCTATTGAGAACTCAGGAACTCTGCAATTTTATCATAAATCAAAACTGGTTCCGGGAGTTGAACAAACCCCATTTTCGAATGCATTATCATTTTTAAAGCCCGCCTTTGCAGCATTTGGGGGTGCTACCGGAAGTTATGGTAAGCAGGATGAGCCCTCGGTATTTTATTCCCAAAGTGGGATTGGCTCTGCTCCTGTTATTTGCTATGAATCAATCTGGGGCGAATATGTTGCCGACTATATTAAAAAAGATGCTCAATTCATTGCCATCATTACCAATGATGGCTGGTGGGGAAATACTTCCGGCAAGGATCAGCATCTTCACTATGCAAAACTAAGGGCTATAGAAACAAGAAGATGGGTTGCAAGATCGGCAAATACCGGAATTTCAGCCTTCATCAACCAACGCGGGGATATCGTTCAGCAAACTAAATGGTGGGTTCAGGGGGCAATTAAACAGGATATTAACCTGAATGAAGAACTAAGTTTCTATGTCAGGTTTGGAGATTACATCGCGAGAGCTGGATCAATCGGAAGCGGAATATTTGCCTTTGCCTTAGTCATTGGATTATTTAAAAAAGCTAAGAAACAGGGTGCTTAAAAAGAAAAATCCGTCCTTTTCAGAACGGATCTCACTAAACTAAAACTAAACTAAAAACCAGATCTTATTCAGGTTCGTGTTATATAAAAGGATCACAGAACCTTTATAATTCATGAATTCACAATCAAAGTAACGCATTTTTTGTCTGTAAAACATCCTATTTGCAGGTTTGTTACAAGCATCTGACTGTTCTGTGATAAATGATTAATTCCCTTATTTAAACCAAGGTTTTGCCTGACTTTGAAATATTATCTTTCTTATATTTCAGCAATAATTTTATTTATTGTAAATTCAAAAATCACCATAAAAAAAAACCAGATGTCAAACAACCGTCGTAAATTCATACAACAAGTCACAGGTCTTGCAGGCGTTGCATTATTACCCTCAGCATTCTATTCCTGTGCCGGAAAAATGCATCAGCGTAATAATCCAAATGCTGCAGATATAAAAAACTCATTTTTTGAAATCTCTTTAGCCCAGTGGTCATTACACAGAGCTCTTCGCAGTAAAAAAATTGACAATCTGGATTTTCCGGTTATAACCAAAAAAGAATTTGGTATTAATGCTGTGGAATATGTAAATACTTTTTTCAAGGATAAAGCTAAGGACACCGCGTACCTGAACGAATTACTAAAACGCTGTTCCGATAACGGAGTAAAGAATCACCTGATTATGTGCGATGGAGAAGGAAATTTAGGAGAACTGGATACCGCTAAACGGGTTCTGGCTGTAGACAATCATAAGAAGTGGGTAGAGGCTGCCAAATACCTTGGATGCAGCTCAATCAGGGTAAACGCTTATGGTGTGGGAAGTGCGGCAGATGTGCAAAAAGCGGCAGTCGAGGGTCTCGGACTTTTAGGTGAGTTTGCTTCAAAAGAGAACATTAATGTTATTGTTGAGAATCATGGAGGATACAGTTCAGACGGGTACTGGCTTTCTACCGTAATGAAAAATGTAGGCAAGAAAAATGTAGGAACCTTACCTGATTTTAATAACTTTTGCCTTACAAGGGATTCTAAAAACAAATGCATCGAAGAATATGATAAATACAAAGGCACTTATGAAATGATGGCTTATGCAAAAGCTGTAAGTGCAAAATCAATGGATTTTGATGCACAAGGCAACTGCATTGAAACCGACTATAACAGAATGCTTAAAATTGTTAAAGATTCTGGTTTCAAAGGCTATGTTGGAATTGAATACGAAGGTGACCAATTGGGTGAGTACGAAGGCATATTAAAAACCAAAGCTCTGCTTGAGCGTGTACGGGCAGCGATGGTTTAGGGATTCTTGACATCGGAATGAGAAAAAGGGAAAAGGAAATTTAACTCTCGACCCGATAGCTGTCTATCGGGTCTCCACTAACTCAAATATTTCCCTACTATGGGCAGTCTCCTACCCATTCCAAAAGCTTTAGGGGATATTCTCAATATTGGGGGGGCCTGATTTCGCTTAAATTCAGCAGTATTAACCATCCGGAGGATCTTTTTTACCAGAGCCTCATCATAGCCTTGTTTGATTATTGCTGAAGAACTCTTCCTTAGCTCAATGTATTCAAATAATATGGCATCCAAAATATCATATTCAGGAAGTGAATCTGAATCCTTTTGTCCGGGGCGCAGTTCGGCTGATGGAGGCTTTATGATACTGTTCATTGGAATAATTTCCCTTTCACGGTTAATATAATTTGATAACTTATATACCTGTGTTTTATAAACATCTCCTAGCACTGCAATTGCACCAGCCATATCCCCATACAAAGTGCCATAACCTACAGCACACTCACTCTTATTGGAAGTATTAAGCAGGATATAGCCAAATTTATTCGACATTGCCATAACGATAATCGCCCTGCTCCTTGCCTGAATATTTTCCTCAGCAACATTAAAGGGCAGATCTTTAAATACGGGCTTCATCATATTATTGAAGGCTGAAGCAGCCTCCCTGATCGGTATAATCTCGTGCTTACAGCCCAAATTTCTAACCAGGTCCAAAGCATCCTGAACAGAATGATCGGTAGAAAACTCTGATGGCATCAATACCGCCATCACGTTTTCAGGACCAAGAGCTTCAGAAGCCAATGCACAAACAAGAGCAGAATCTATCCCGCCTGAAAGCCCGAGAATGGCTTTACTGAATCCGGATTTCCTGAAATAATCCTTAATCCCAAGAATAAGTGCATCGTGTATCTGCTGAATATCATTTTGGGCAAGGTGTATCTTTGGTTCGTAGCCTTGCACTTTCCCGCTCTCAAATTCATAAAACTTCATCTCTTCAGAGAAATAGCTCATTTCATCAAGTAGCAGACCCGAATCGTCCAAAACCAATGAACCGCCATCGAATATTATTTCAGTCTGCGCTCCAACCTGATTAACATAGAAAAGCGGCAGTTTATATTTTCGGCAATTATCTCCAAGTATTTTTACCCTTTCTTCATCATGATTATATGCAAAAGGAGACGCAGCAATATTAATCATGAGATCGGGTTTCTCTTTAATAAGTTCATCCATCGGGCAAATTGTATACATCGGATTATCATTGATGTTCCATAAATCTTCGCAGATGGTCAAAGCAATTTTTTGTCCTTTAAAATCAATACAACTAAAATCAGCAGAAGGTTCGAAATAACGATATTCATCAAAAACATCATAATTAGGCAGCAAAGCCTTATTTACAACGGCTTTTACCTCCGTATTCTCAATAAACCAGGCTGAATTATAAAGATCCTTTCCCTCAATCTTTGGATTTGGAGTCGGTAGTCCAAGGATGCAGGCTATATCTGTACAGGCAGCCGCTATTGATTTTGCTGATCTTTCAGATAGCTCTATAAACTCAGAGAATTCGAGAAAATCTCTGGGTGAATATCCACATACAGATAACTCTGCAAAAACTACCAGATCAGCACCTTGTTCACGGGCATCCTGAATCGTCTTTATTATTTTCTCAGTATTATGTTCAAAGTCACCAATAATGTAATTTAGCTGGGCAAGAGCAATCTTCATCCTGTAATATGTTAATTTGAAAGGCTATGAATTAAACTCAGCTTATTTAAGAAGCGGGAGGATAAATATTTCATGAGCATTTTTATAATTTAGCAGACAATCCGTATCCATGAGACACCATCAAATTTACCTGTTTTTTTTTATATGCCTCGCAGCTCTTTCCTGTAATAACAAAAAGTTGCCGGATATAAGCAAGATTAAACTCAGTATTCCAATTGAAAGATTTGATCAGGAACTAAACAAAGTAAATCCTGATTCTATATCAGCTAAGGCTCCTGATCTCAAAAAAAAATATACTTGGTTTTACGATGACTATATGACGAGAATGATCAGTGCCGGGAATACAGATGACACTGTCTATTATAATAACCTTCGTACCATATTAGAAAATAAGGATTATCACGAATTAAGTTCAACAGTCGCCCGAACATTTCCTGACTTGAAAAAACAGCAGCTTGAGCTCGATCAGGCATTCAGGTATATCCGCTATTATTACCCGACGCAGAAGCTTCCTCGTCTCATTAGTTTTATTTCCGGATTTGCCGTGCAAACACCAATCGGCAATGATTATATCGGAATTGGACTTGATATGTTTCTTGGGAAGAACGGTGACCGTTTTTATCCGGCCTTAAGGCAGAGCATCCCTCATTATATTTCACGGAGATTCAATCCGGAGAACATCAGTTCGCGCGTTATAGAAGCCTTCATCAGAGAGGAAATGTTTCCTGAAAATGATGCAGACCGTAGCCTTCTATCCAAAATGGTCTATAATGGCAAAATTCTTTATTTAATGGATGCTGTATTACCTGAAATCAGCGATACACTGAAAATTGGTTATACCTCTGATCAGCTACAATGGTGCAAGGAATATGAAGCAGGAATATGGGCGTATTTTTTAGAGAATGAGCTTTTGTTCAATACTGATTATCTCGTAATTCAGAAATACCTGGCTGAAGCCCCGTTTACCCCCGGGATTGGTGAAAATTCATCCTCAGCACCTAAATTAGGGGTCTGGACAGGATGGCAGATTGTGAAACAATACATGGAAAAGAATCCGGATATTAGTCTTCAGCAACTCATGATCGAAAAGGATGCACAAAAGATTCTTGCCAGATCCAAATATAAACCAAGAGATTAAACATGAAAGTTGGACTGGTATTATCCGGAGGAGGAATACGTGGTGTAGCACATTTAGGTGTACTTCAAGCACTTACTGAAGCAGGAATTAAATTCGACAGGATAAGCGGGACAAGCGCCGGCTCCATTGTCGGTGCACTCTTTGCGCAAGGTATTGAACCCGCTGAAATTCTCACGATCTTTATGAAGACTCATCTTTATAAATATATCAGACCTGCCTTTGGGGCTAAAGGACTAATGTCCCTTGACAAAATCAGGACTCTCCTACTGGAATTTCTTTCGCACGATTCTTTTGAAGGACTTAAAATTCCTATGGTTATTACTGCTACTAATTTTAATGAATGTAAACTTACCTATTTCCGAAGCGGTGAATTAATCAATCCAATTTTAGCTTCAAGCGCAATACCTGTCTTTTTTAAACCAATCAGGATAAATGGCAAGATTTATATAGATGGAGGTATTTTAAATAACTTTCCGGTGGAGCCGATTCAATCAGAATGTGATTTTATTATTGGTTCCTCATGTAACCATTTACCCGAAACCGATAGAATTGAAAGCTATCGTCGGCTTGTTGAACGATCAATAATCATGTCTATCAATTCAGACATGGCCACAAAATCAAAATACTGTGATGTAATAATTGAACCCCAAGGAATGGGAGCTACAAGTGTGTTTGATGTAGGAAAGACAGAAGAGATTTATTGGCTAGCTTATGAAGCAGCACTAAGAAAACTGAAAACAGATACCAGACTACAGAGCCTAATTCCCTCCATTAAAAATAAAAAAGGCTCATAACCAAATGGATACGAGCCTTTCACCTTAAATGAATTAGTTATTTTAATATTTTCAAAACTGACCGTAAGCATATCACGATCCCGATAACCCAAATAATGTTCGACACTGTGTCGATCAAAGGCCAGGCGCCGGTGAAACGTAAAAAAATACCTATCAGACCAATTACTATACCAACAGTAATCGTGGTATAATGTGACGGATCGTTAGCTTCAGCAGCAGAATTATTGTTGTTTGATGTGTCTTCCATTTTCTTTAATTGAGAATGTTTAAATTTACAAATCTATTTTACAGTTCAAAACTGAATCTGCCAAATATTAGCCATTTGATAAAGCAGCTGCACCACTTACAATCTCAGTCAATTCAGTTGTGATGGCAGCCTGTCTGGCCTGGTTATAAGAAAGTTTTAAAGCCTTCAGTAAATCTCCAGCATTTTCTGTAGCCTTATCCATCGCTGTCATACGTGCTCCATGTTCTGAAGCATGTGAATCCAGAACGGCTTTATAAAGCTGAGTCTTGATCGATTTTGGAATCAACTGTTCAACAATTTCTTCCTGTGAAGGCTCAAGAATATAGTCAACCTGATTAGCGTTTGCTGATAAACTATCTGACTTAGGAACAGGCAATAATTGCTCTGTTGTAAGAATCTGAACAGCGGCATTTCTGAATTGGTTATATACGAGCTCAACCCTGTCATATTCACCTTTGGCAAAAGCAGTCATCACAGATTCAGTGATTCTGGAAGTATTCTCAAAGCTCAGATCACTAAACAAATCGTTGTTGTTTCCAAGTACAGTAAATTTCCTCTTTTCATAAAAATCCTGAACTTTTTTACCTATAGCCACAATATGAACATTGCCTTTACGGAGTTGCTCAGAATATTTTTCTGAAATCAGATTATTAGTTGTCTTGATAACATTCATATTAAATGCTCCTGCAAGACCACGATTAGATGAAATACTGATAATCAATACTTTATTCGGCTCACGCTCCTGAGTGTACGGAGAGTTAGAACCATCCAAACTTGCAGAAAGATTAGACAGGATGTCTTTCATCTTATTTGCATAAGGACGTAGCTGAATAATCGCACTGGTTGCCCTTTTCAACTTTGCCGCAGAAACCATTTTCATGGCCTTCGTGATCTGCTGAGTTGAGCTGACAGATGCTATACGATTTCTTACTTCTTTTAAATTAGCCATTTTTATTAGATGCGAGATGTGAGATATGAGATAAAGACAAATGTCCAATCTCAAATCTCAAATCTAATGTCTCATATCTTATTAATATTTATCACTTAGCTCTTTCGCTACTGTTTCCAGAGCACCTGTAATAGCATCATCAAGTTTACCGGCTTTCAAACCCTGCAAAGCTTCTGGATGACGTTGTTCAAGTTGCTGAATAAATTCAGCTTCGAAAGCTTTTACTTTATCAACCGGAACATTTCTCATCAGGTTCTTGGTACCTACATAAAGAATTGCAACTTGCTTCTCAACAGTCTCAGGAGAGAATTGTGCCTGCTTTAACAATTCCACGTTACGGGCCCCCTTATCCAAAACAGATTTGGTAGCCGCATCAAGGTCAGATCCGAATTTAGAGAACGCCTCTAATTCACGATATTGTGCCTGGTCAAGCTTCAGAGTACCTGCAACTTTCTTCATTGATTTGATCTGAGCATTACCACCCACACGCGATACCGAGATACCTACGTTAATAGCCGGACGAACACCCGCGTTGAACAAATTAGATTCAAGGAAAATCTGACCATCAGTAATCGAAATTACGTTAGTTGGAATATATGCAGAAACGTCACCTGCCTGAGTTTCAATAATTGGCAAAGCGGTTAATGAACCACCTCCTTTAACAATATGTTTAATTGACTCAGGAAGATCATTCATTGACTGCGCAATAGAGTCGTTCTGATTGATCTTTGCTGCACGCTCCAGTAAGCGGCTGTGAAGATAAAACACGTCACCTGGATAAGCCTCACGACCCGGAGGACGACGTAATAAAAGAGAAACCTCACGATAAGAAACAGCCTGTTTTGAAAGATCATCATAAACGATCAATGCCGGTCTGCCAGTATCCCGGAAGAACTCACCAATTGCAGCACCAGCGAAAGGAGCATAGAACTGCATCGGAGCAGGATCAGCCGCAGACGCTGCAACAATCACTGTGTATGGCAATGCACCATTCTCTTCCAGCACTTTTAGTATCTGAGCTACCGTAGAGTTTTTCTGTCCGATGGCCACATATATACAGAATACAGGCTTGCCTGCTTCATAAAATTCTTTTTGATTGATGATAGTATCAATACAAACTGCAGTTTTCCCGGTTTGACGATCACCAATAACAAGCTCACGTTGTCCGCGACCGATAGGAATCATCGCGTCGATAGCTTTAATACCCGTTTGCAATGGCTCAGTAACCGGCTGACGATAAATTACACCAGGAGCTTTACGCTCCAGAGGCATCTCATAGGTTTCACCTAAAATTGGTCCTTTACCATCAATCGGCTGGCCAAGTGTGTTAACAACACGGCCAAGCATTCCTTCACCAACTTTGATAGAAGCAATTTTATTGGTACGTTTTACCGTAGCACCCTCTTTGATCTCATCAAAAGCGCCCAGTAACACGACACCCACATTATCTTCTTCAAGGTTTAATACGATACCCTGTAAACCGCTATCAAATTCAACCAGCTCTCCTGATTGAACCTTAGTTAAACCGTACACACGTGCGATACCATCACCAACCTGTAATACGGTGCCAACCTCTTCGAGTTCAGCCTCCGATTTAAAGCCTGACAGTTGTTGTCTTAAAATCGCCGAAACTTCATCTGGTCTTACCTCTACCATAGTAGTATTTTTTGAGTTTTATATTGTAAATCTTACGCCCCCTACCCCTATAAGGAAGCAATAAAAAAGCCCTGTTAAGGATTTGGGGTTATTTAGTTATTTTCAAATTCCTTCTTCAGTTTATTCAGTTTACTTGATAAACTGGTATCAAACTGCCTGTCGCCAACTTTCAGAATAAAACCTCCGATCAGATCAGGATCAATCTGAGTCGAAAGGATTACCTCGCCTTTTGTTGCTTGCTTCACCACCTCTTCAATATGAGCAATATTTTCCTTACTCAGGGGAGATGCTGAAGTTACAGTAGCTTTAACAACATTTTTAATGATATTGTATTGGTTAATAAATTCCTTGGCTGTTGCATACAAAATTTCTGAACGACCTTTCCTGATCACGATATGAAAAAACGAAAGAATCATTTTATTCAGCTTATCGCCAAATAAACCATCCAGAATATTTGCCTTCTTATCAAGACTGATGATCGGATTCTTTAGAATTGCCTGCAAAGCCGGATTGGCTCTGCATGTTCCAAGAAACAATTCAATATCCTTCTTGATTGGCTCAAGAGCATTCTGCTCAACAGCCAGGTCAATGATAGATTTTGCGTAACGCGATGCAACTTGTATTTCTGACATAGTGGTTGTTAGTTGTTGGCTGTTAGTTGTTAGTTACAGAGTTTTTCAAACTGTCAATTCTCAACTATCAACCCGATAACTTATCGGGTGTCAACTCAATTAAGTTTTACTTCTTTTAACAGGTCATTAACAAGAGCCTGTTGTTTATCCTGATCTTCCAGTTGCTTACGCAATACTTTCTCAGCAATTTCTAAAGATAAGCTTGAAACCTGATTCTTGATCTCTGCCATAGCAGCTAGTTTTTGGTTTGTAATCTCGTCTTTTGCTTTTTCGATCAATTTGGTTCCTTCAGCCTTAGCCTGATCTTTTGCATCATTGATGATCTGATCCTTAATTTCTTTGGCTTCCTTAAGAATATTGTCTCTCTCTAAACGAGCCTCCTTTAAAAGGTCTTCATTCTCACTAATCAGTTTAGCCATTTCAGCCTTAGCCATTTCGGCCTTTGATAAAGCATCTTCAATTGAACGCTCACGCTCATCAAGAGCTTTTACAATAGGCTTCCATGCAAACTTGCTCAAAAGAAAGAACAATATTAAAAAAGCTACCGTCGACCAGATAAATAAACCCGGATCCGGAGAAACTAATGGATTTAATGCCAGTAATGTCATTTTGTTATATTATTTAATAAATCAATCAAAACAATAAAATAAGGCCGGTGCCAATCGCACAAGCCTTATTTTTTTAGTTTACTTGTCCTGTTCCTAAGAACGCAACAACCACTGCAAACAGTGCTACCGCTTCAACGAATGCCGCTGCGATCAACATAGCTGTTTGAATTTTAGATGCTGCTTCTGGCTGACGAGCCATACCTTCCATGGCTTTTCCACCAATGTTTCCAATACCAATGCCTGCTCCGATAGCAGCTAATCCTGCACCAATACCAGCGATACTTCCTACGATCATAATCTGATTTTTAAATATATATTAAACAAAAAATAAATTCATATTAATGCTCAGCATGCTTCTCCTCCACTGCCATTCCTATAAATAAGGCCGACAAAATGGTGAAAATAAATGCCTGAATAAAACCTACCACCAACTCTATTACGCTGATAAACAGAACAAACGGAACTGCTATACCGGCAACGAGAACCGATTTTAAGATAAAGATTAGTGAGATCAAACTTAAAATAAGGATATGGCCTGCTGTGATGTTCGCAAATAAACGAATCATAAGTGCTATTGGCTTGGTAAACAAACCGATAATCTCAACAGGAATCATTAATGGATATAACCACCATGGAACATGAGGAGTAAATACGTGTCCCCAGTAATTTTTATTGCCATTTACTGTAGTCAGCACAAAAGTACAGAGTGCTAACATCATAGTCACTGCAATATTTCCTGTTAAGTTCGCACCTCCAGGAAAAAAAGGAATCAAGCCCATCAGGTTATTAAGCCATACAAAGAAGAATACCGTTAATAAATATGGCATAAAACCTCTGTACTTGTGCCCTAATTGAGGTTTGGCTATATCGTCGCGAACAAAAATAATAATTGGCTCAAGAATAGACTGCAATCCTTTTGGCGCTTTACCTTCACGCTTCTTATAAGCATTGGCAATCCCGATAAATACGACAAGAAGAATTGTCACTGAAATTAATAAAGAAACAACATTCTTGGTTATCGAAATATCAAGCGGTTTTGAATTTATAATATCACCTTTATTATTATGTGCGATATAAGTTCCATCAGCGCTTTTTACAGCTTCAGGATAATAATACTTGCCATGATAATAAACAAGTTTAGTACCATTCGCATCCAATAATTCGGTACCATGATCATTATGTCCAAATTTATTGGAAAGGAAAGTAACCAAGCCATTATCTGTCCACAAAATAACTGGCAATGGAAGGGCTACATGGCCAAAAAAATGCCATTCATGTGAATCCGCAATATGATGAAGAATTACCTTAGATATGTCTTCTTCTTTTTCTGGTTTAGCATCATGTGTCTCGGTAGCCGAAGCATGTTCTTGCTCCTGTGAAAAAGCAGAAAAACTCAAAAAGGAAAATAAAACTGCACAAATAGCTATGCTGAAGAATTTTTTTGAATTGAAAATATGGCTCAAATCCAACTATTATAAGGAATATACTTAAAAATATGGTTGCGCAAGTTACAGAACAAACAATAAATTTCAAACACTGCATGAAAGAAA
>CAZGWG010000036.1:0-25196 GCA_964529165.1 uncultured Sphingobacterium sp. | reverse complement strand
CAGCGATGTGAACGGCCCAATTATCTAATGGTTTTGGATCGAAACGAGCTTTATCTTCATCGTATTCTCTTTGATATTCACGTAACGCACGAATTAATAAATCACAATGTAATTTATTTATTTTTAAATTAGGGAACATGAATCTAACTGCTTCTATTCCATCTTCAAAAGAAACTTTAGGAACCATTTGAAAATGCCAACCATATTTACGCGCTTGCATTAAACGCGATTCAGTATGTTCCCATCCTTGATGTTTTTGGTCTATGTCATGAGGGCCAAAGTGCATTCCCCACTCACATCCAAAATTTGACCGTACTCTATCTGCTTCATCCAGATATGATTTAAAACCACGGCCTGTATCGTGGATAATATAAAGAATATGAATATACCTGCCAGTAACTTGGAAAATAATCCCAGCCGTCGCATCTGTCCCTCCTAGGTCCCATACCGTATGAAGTTTTAATCTAGGATCTGGTTTAAGAGGGCATATACGTCCCTCTCTAATCATATCCCCCATTTCTCTAGTATAATACGCTCCTAAGTTCCCAACTTCAAAGTCTACGTAAAATTCTTGACGAATAAGTTCATCAGACATTCCTAAATCTTTAGCGCGTTTAATATCTTCTTTTGTTATAATAGGAGTAATGCCATCGTGTTTAAATGTTTGTTCAACACTAAGATGCTCTATATGATAATCGGGTAAATCCTTTACCTGATTAAAAGCTTCAAATGCATGATTCATGCCTCTAGGCGTGAATTGTAGGATCTCTTTACCATTATTTTGAACTATAATAGGATTAAGATATTGACGAGCAAGAGGATTGTGAAGACTGAACTCAGAATAGATAATAGTAACGGGATTGGATCCCATAAGACCATTATAGTTGTTGCTCCCAGCCAAAATAAGCTTGCTACCGTTAAACAAATCGATTTCCATCCGAGCTTCATTCTTTTTTGCAATGAGGGCGGGGGGGATGGCATCCATGAAAGGTTTTCCATCGTAGTCGAGTCCTTGCCAAATAACTGACCGAGCTTGTTTATGCAAAGGGAACAAGTAAACATGTGTTCCAATTCGTCGTAACCCACGAAGAAGCCAAGCTTGGAGTGAGAAGATGTCTTTTCCTGCTCTGCGGTGGATAACCGCGCATACGTTTTTATCTTCAACCATAGCTTTGAACATTCTGGCTTGGTGGGGGTATGGCTGGATATTGGGTATTCTGATATAAATTGTTTAATCCTCGACATTTGACCAAGCTTTTTTTGATTTGATATCCATAATATGACGATGACAAATATTCCATTTTTTAGCTACAACGCGAGTAGTCATAGAATCAAAATCTTTTCTAATTTGTCTAATCATTTCTGGATTCAATTTAGTAATAGATTTTCGTGATTGAATATTTTCTTGACGAGTTATATATCTACAATTATCCGGATAATAACCTAAATCTGGATTTATTCTATCTATCTGTAATCCTTCTTTATATCCATTTTTCATTGACCATACATAAAAATCACCATGGTCTTTAAGCCACGCATCAAATATTTTAATACCCTTATCACCATAATTTTTATAGTTTTTATGATTAACATTATAACAACGTTGTATCATTCCATAATAAATATTACGTAATAATTTTGGATATTCTATCATACAAGAATAACGTTTTGTTCTCATCAGACGATCTCATTAATAGGCCTATCATAATTGCCATATGCTGGCTCTATGGAATGTTTTTCATAAACATGAGGATGAGCAGCCATTTCAGGAATAGGAAGTCTAGGGCCATACTTTTCGACTTCCCGCTGTTCACGGTCGTTTACAAAATTGTCTGCATAAATACTTTTTTTAATATTGTTTGCCATATTTCATTTTCTCATGAGCATGTCTTTCAATTTTACGTTCTTCATGTTCATCTTTTTTAACATGCCGTTGAACTGAATATGCAGCAGCAACAGCCTGTTTTACAGGATGACCGCTATGTACCATTTCACGAACATTATCTTTAAAAGCTTCTTTAGATGAAGAATGAATTAATGGCATAAAATTATCATCCTTTAGTAGAGTCTGAAAATTGCTTAATCTGTTTTTGTGCTCCAATCAATTGAGACTTTAAATTAACAATTGCAGTTAAATGGTCATTCATTAAAGCTTTATGAGCTTCTAATTGATTCAATAATCCTTCTACACCACGACTATTCATATTTAATTGATTTTGAAGATCTTCTTTTTGTTTTGTCAATTCATCAATTTTTAATTGTAAATCATTCATTTCTGTCATTATATAATTTCCTATATTATTTTTTGAGGATTTTGTTAGCTTTTGCATCGATGTGATGCAGCATTTCCAAAGAGATGTGACCTTTATTATACTGTTGCTGAGCTCTCGCTTTAGCATTGGCAGCATGACTCCTGTCTGGCATTGGATATTTTCTTTCGTCTGGCATTCCAAATTCACTATCTGGTAATGAATTTCTTCTCTTTGTAGATAATTCAGACATAATATCTTCTCCTATTTTACTAGAATATTTATTCAACTTCATAAAAAAATTCTAGTTCTAAATCTCTAACAATATTATTTTGGTCTGCTCCAGTCGTTAAAACCTGTGAAGTAGAACTTATCCAATGAGTTAATTTACATGTAGTATCACCCGGGTTAATGGTAATTCCGCAAATATAAGTATTTCCGCCATTATACATACGTCCACATGCTGATGTTGCTCCTAGCGGTGCATAAGTCGAATGTGCTTGAACTGGAAGATCAATCATTAAAGCACCTGTGCCAGCGCCAGGAGTGCCACCTGCGTGGTTATCAATAGCTATATAAACATGGCAAACATTATTAGTAACGGAATATCTTGCGATATTATCTAAAGTGTAGGTAGGTGCAACATTTCCTGTTCCGCCGCTAAATGAAAAATTTATTGTAAAATTTGTCCAAGATACATCATTCATTTTATTTCTCCTTAAACTTCGTACCAAAAATGTAATCCTATTTGACGTAATGTTTGATTTTGCAAAACACCTGTAAGCGCAGTCGTGGTCCCAATTGCATTAAAGTATACCAAAGTAATGGTTGATGTTCCACTGGCTAATGTTCCATAAACAATTCCTTCAACAATCGCATTTGAATTGGCAAAATAACCTACTAATTGTTTTAATGTTCCAACGTTTGTTCCTGCCTGTACAGGAAGAGCTATGTTTATTTGTCCTGTACCAGCTCCGGCGGTTCCTCCTGTTGTATTAAATTTTTCAACAATTACATAAACAATGTTTCCTATTCTCACATAACGGCCAGTGTCACCCCCAGTATAAGTGGGAACTGTATTTCCAGAACCCCCCACTAAAGTTAAAGTAGGAGTATAAGAAGTCCAACTTGTATAATTTGATATCGTGGATTGTCCAAAATTAATAGAAGTAGCTGTGGCTGCACCAATCGTTGGAGTAGTAAAACTAGGAGAAGTAGATAATACAATATTGCCTGTTCCAGTTTTACCTGTAATTGGAACATTAATCATATTCGCTATAGTCATTGATTAGACCTCATAAAAATAACGAAGTGAAATTTGTCTAGTAGTATTATTTTGAGAAGCTCCAGTTACTTGCGCAGTTGCTCCAATAGAACTGAAATAATATAAAGGAACTGTTGTTGCATTATTAACTACTGCTGAATAAACAATACTTTCTAAAGTATTATTAAGCATATATCCAATCGGAGCTTCTACGCCAGAACCAGCACTTGCCCCTGCTTGAACGGGTAATGCAATATTAATCTGTCCAGTGCCCGCACCTTCCGCGCCGCCATCTCCAAAAAGTTCAACCATGAAAAATACTATATTCCCAAATCTCATCCATCGGCCTGTATTAGTAGAATAAACTGGTACTGTATTGCCAGCCCCCCCTACTAAGGTTACGGTTGGAGTATAAGAAGTCCATGTAGTATAGTTTGATAAAGTAGATTGCCCAAAATTTACTGAAGTTGCACTCGCAACTCCAAGAGAAGGAGTGGTTAATGATGGACTTGTTGAAAGAACAACATTTCCAGTTCCAGTAAAACCAGTGGCTGGAACATTAATAATATTATTAGTAGCCATTCTCTTATCCTTATGCCGTTGTCACACCTAAACTCAATACAAACCTAGTTGCCCATGTTGTATTAGCTGTGACACATACAACCTCAATTGCATCCCACTGGTTTGCAGAAGTAATTGTTCCTGCGGTAGAAGTGGCAGTAGAGCCAACTTGTATCGTTTGCCCAGTATTTGCAGCCAATATCCACCCCCCCGCTCCTTTTCCTTGAACTGCAATCACGCTTCCTAAGGCAGCTGTCGCAGGTAAAGTAATAGTAGTTTGAGAAGCATTCCCAACAATATATCCATTATTGACAGCAGCTGCCTGTGTTGTACCCGAAATATTATTCCAATTTATCCCTCCGGGTGCCCATTGTGGATTAGCAGCAGATCCTAGAGTTTGTAAGAATTGACCAGAAGTTCCTGGTGTTAAAGCAACCCAAGTAGTTGCATTACGATATAAAATACTTCCTTGAGTACTTCCAATGACATGGTCAATAATGCCAGTCAATGTATTGGCGGATGGAAATGTAGAACCCCCAGAAATATTAGCTAATATGGAACCGTCAGCTACAGAAGCTAATCCAATCGTTCCCGTCGAAGTAATCGTTCCTCCGGTTATTCCGTTGTTAGTAGCTATACTAGTAACAGTCCCAGAATTTCCAAATGAAGAATAACTAAAATTAGTTGTATCTACAGTAACTATAGTTGCAGTATTATACCAAGCGGTTCCTACTAATGTTGAACCATTATTAACAATAATTAATCCCGTATTATTAATCTCTGTTGGCGTATCATAAGAAGTTGCACGAGTCAGAATCCAATTAGTTGAACCAGATCCAACATTAGTTACAGTATAAATTCCTTCATTAGCAGCTGTCATTCCAGTTGCTGTATTTTTAATTAATACATTTGAACCTACAGGAGGATTAACACCATCTAATGCAAATGTTGCTTGAGCCCCAGCATTTGTAAGAGTAGCACCCACGCCACTTCCTGACTGAGTAACTGTTCCTAAAGTTGCCGCAGATGCCGCATAAACACTCGTTCCATTTAATGCAGTTTGGTCTACATAATTTTTGGTTGCAGCATCTTGAGCACTTACAGGGTCAGTCACATTATTAATAAGATGACTATTCATATTTAAGGCTTGTTGTTGAACGCCTAATGAAGTAGGAGTTACTAATGTAAAGCTTGTTAATGAATTTGAATAAGAAGGGTCAGCGCCTGCTCCCCCTGTCAATAAAGCATATCCTGCGGTACCTGGTCCTAAAACAGTCCATGCACTAGCATTACGATAAAGAATATCGCCTCGTGTAGAGCCTAATGCAGAATCAATCCATTCTGTTAAGGTAGTAGAAGTTGGAGGAGCACTACTAACTGTGGTATTAACTAATCCTGTTAAAGTAGCAATTGAAGCAAGTCCAATGGTTCCGGTAGTTGTAATTGTACCGCCCGTTATTCCATTATTTGTAGCAATACTCGTTACAGTCCCACCGGATCCAGTAGCAGATATCTCAATAGAACCTGCGCCATTTGCTATACTTACACCGACTCCCGCGGTTAAGGTCGTTGCAATGGCTTGATTACCAGTACTTCCAATAAATATTTGTCCATCTGTTAAAGGACCAATTCCATCGACCGTATTACCATTTGAAGGATATACTGCAAATTGATGAGCACTTCCAACTGAAACTACACCAGATGAAATCGCACTAAGGTCTATAGCTTCAATAGCTGTATTATCTTCATTTTTCCACCATATTTGATTGGCGCCTAAAACAGGTAAAATAGTATCAATGACATCTACAATAGTTGCTGAATAATTATATCTAGGACCAATTTTTTGGTCTACCAGTTGAGCTTGTTGGTCTACCAAAGTCAAAATCCCAAAATCGTTATTTAGCATGCTTGGAAGAAAATTTGTATTGCTATAAAGATTCATTCTATCAGCAGGCGTTTGGCGAGTAATAGTAACGATATCCCCTTGGTCTGCAGGTGTTACCAAAGTTACTTGAACTTCTTCTTGGTCACCTATAAACGCTACTGAATATTCAGATGGATAAGAAAGAATTTGAGTAAAATCATCCGGAGATTGGCCTTCAGGTGTTAAATAAACTACTACATCTGATTCAGTATTAGCAGTCCAATTAGTTCCAAATACGGTTTGTCCCCCAGTAGCAGTAGCCTGGGTATATGGAAGAATATCACCTATCACAACCTGAGTCATAATTTATCATCCTTATTCATTTTTTAATGCATGTGCCTGCGCTCTAGTTTCTGGAATATTTAAACGGTCAATTAATGATTTACTCATTAAATATCCCCAACTCGCGTTCGCAATAGGTATCATTCGTGCTAATTTTTTAGCATCAGCTTTATTAAATTCACCACTTGCAATAGATCCAAAAACATCCCCCATTCTATTAATAGTTCCCCATGCTGGCCCTAATAACCCAACCCTTGTTCTATCCTTATACCTATCATTCTTTAAATCTCCCAATATTCTATCACCACTTAAGACATTCGCATCATTCAAAACATTCGAGAACCAGCTAAATAAACCAGCATTTTGGAAAGCAGCAAACATAAATTGGTCATCAGTCATATCATCAGGAATAGGATCTTCCCCTTTTGCTATTCGACGCATAGGGTCAACTAAAGCGCCAGTTGCAAGTGACAAAAGAACACCCATCATTTTATTTAAATCTGGTTGCTGCATCGTAGGAACGACAAATCGATTAATAGATGCAAAAGTCCATCCTTGAAATCCAAATGCAATTGCACCTAATGGATTATCTGCCCAAAAAGGAGCATCAGCTAAATCCCTTTGAATGACTGCATCTTTTGTTGCTCTAAAAACAGCATCTCCAAATTCTTTAGATGCTTCTAAATCTTTCCATTCCCAAAAATTAGATTGGTGACCTCCTAATGATGTTTTATAACCGCCACCTTCTTTATAAGCCTCAATAAATTTTTTATATGATTTATTGGGGTCAATACCATATTTACGCATAGAAAGGGCTTCCTTGCTTGTTATTGTCCCTTTTTGAGCTGCGAACATAATTCTCATAAATTCAGATTGAGCAGTTGAAGCCGCCATTCTTTGTAATCCATTTTCAAAGTAGTTTGTGCCCGTTATATTTGCTGAAAAATGAGAAAGATGTTCAAGATTATTAACAATTTTACCCATATTAATATAGGGTTCAGTATGCATTGACCAATTTTTATCCGCATACCCGGTTAATTGGTCTTGAAGCGCAAGATGAACTGAAGGCGCAGCTTTTCTTAAAGCTGCACTATCTTTAGTTTTTAATATACCAGCTAAGCTTTGAATAACTGGATAAATGCCATCTCTAATAAAAGGCCATACTCCATGCTGTAATCCAATATTTCCTAGGTCATTAATCATGGTTAAAGGAACAAAAGGTAATGTAGCAATAGATGACAAAGACATAATAGCGCTTTGAGCTTTTCTAGCTTCTCTACTGGTTTGTTTTAATCCCATCATTTTTTCATAAACATGACGCATGTCTTTGATAGCTTTATCAAATTGTTTCCTAATATCAGAAAGTTGTTTTTCGACTTTAGCTATTTGTTTAGATGAATTTGGTTTATTTTTTAAGTCAGCTAATTTTTTATTTAAAGGCGCTCTCATTTCTTCATGTTCATTTGATAAATTCGCAAATAAAGGTTCAATTCCTTCTTCATCAGATAAATCGCCATAAGCTTTTTTAAGATTAGTTCTTCTAGATAAATAGGTAACATAATTTGATACTTTAGACATTAAGTCTTTTGACATAAAATTACCATTATAAAGAACTTCATCTGGTATTATTAATGTTCTACTTTTTAAACTATTTTCCTTTGAAACACCTAAAACTCTTCCCATCAATTGGCTGATAGTTTGTTGTGCAGTTTGATTTAAAATAGTATCGTAATAAGCTTTAGCAGCTAATTGTCGATGATAATCAGACTCATATGTATCTCTAAATCTAAGCCGTTTATTAGGATCTTTTAATTCATATCTTTGACTACCAGGAATTTTAGTATAAAGACGTTTATTAATTTCACCATTATGAATTCTCTGTTGTAAATCTTCTTCTGCTTTAATAGCATCTTCTTTTGATATCTTCTTAGCATCTTCAATTGGTTTTAATAAACCTTGTAATTCTTTAGCTTCATCAGCAGATAAATCATTCCATTCATGGACATGTATGTAAAGATCTGGATTTTTACGTAATTCATTTTGTAATGAATCTTTCATAGCTTTAGCTTTCATTTTTGCATCAGGGTTACTTTTACCTAATTCTTCCATATCTTTAATAGGTTGAAGTCTTGAATTTATAAATTCATCACCTTCTTTTAATGAATTAGAAACCGCTGAAATCCATTCATTTTCATGAGTATTCATATAAGGAGTATCATATACTCGCATTAAATAACCTTCAGAGGTTTTAGGAGGTAACCAATCTTCAGGTAATCCATGTGATTGTCTATAAGCTAAATAAGTTTCGTCAAGCTTTTTACGAATGATCCCTGCTGCTTCGTTAACAGGGCTATGTTCACTAGGTACTTCATTTCTTAAAACATTTTCAACTTCTGAATGAAAATCTTCTTTTGATACGAATTCAGATTTACTTGTATCACGAGAAATTGTTTTTAATGTGGCATTCTTAAGTCCAAGACCAACATTAACAATTCCTCCTAATGCTCTATTTTTAATATCAAATCCATTTCGTTCTAAATGCAATGCATTCATTTGAGCTTGTAATGCTCTAATAGAAGAATATTGCTGTTGCATTAAGGAGGAGAATTTAATTGTTGATGTTTCTCCTTTAGCAACACCTTCAGTAATAATATTATGGTCTTGAGCTCTATCTATAAAGGCTCTTACTGTTTTAAATGGAGAATTAAGCATTCTTAATGCAGGCGTTCCAATCCATTGAAGAGGAGTAGTAATAATATTAATAAATGGATTATTACTAGGAGGCATACTTAATAATTTGATAGCTCCATCCCCTATGATGGGTATCTTAAATAATCCTGATTTATGAAAAGATGAATCCGCAAGTTCTTGAGCCATGGATACTTTTGCGGCACCTACACTACTACCAGGTTTTTCAAAAGCTTTAATCCCAGTCAACTCACCTTTCTCATTAGTGGCTAATTTAAAATCAACCCCATCAATAGAAGCCGTTGCTATTTTACGTAAATTCCAAAGTTCCATTTTATCTAATGATAAAGCACCTGTTCCAAGTACACCAAATAAAGCACTGCCAAATGCAGTATCAACCATTGTATTAGTTAAGAAATCAGGAAGATTCCCAGTGACTTTATCTGTTTGCTCAGCTGCATTTTTAGCTGCTGAATAAGCAGTAACTCCAGGCAATGAACGAGCAATAGATTTAATAGCTGTTGTACCAAATTTAGCGTATTTAGCCCATCCTATAATTGGCACATAAGACATTGGGTCAGTTACTAGACCAGTTGCACCTCCTAATATCTTAGCTAAAGTACTACCATTAGCTAATGCATCATCATGGTCTTGTTCAGCCATAATTCGTTGCAAACGATATTGTTGGTCTTTAGGACCTGTGGCTTCCATTAAATAAGCTAGCTTTTCAGGGCGAACATTTTGAAAGACTTCTGGATTACTCGTAGGCGTCCAGTCAGGACTATGTGTATCATCTAATGGATTAGGACTTTCAAATTTTTCATATCCGGCGTGAGCAGCTTGTGCGGTTATATTAAATGCATAAGCCTCTGCGCCAAATGTTTTTGAGAAACTTGGAAGATTAATATCCCCTTTGAAAGCTTCTGATTCACCACCCCCAGGAATAGGATTACTTAATGTATATGGGTTTTGAGGAATAAATTCAAAATTAGTTTCTAAAGGAACATTTTGGCTTCCCTGAATAGCATCAGTTTTTTTATCTTCATCCATTATTATTTACCTTTAAAATGAGCTGAAAGATAAGCATCATCAATAGATTTTTTATTTGGCGTATAAGTAATAATTCCAAGATAAGGTGCGACTTGAAATAAAGGTCTCATTCCGCTTGATGATTTAACGCTGACATCATATTGATTGTACGCATTTCCTTGAACCACTATATCAAAGTTTTCGCTAGTCAATTTATTTCCTACTTTTGTATGGCGAGTAATTTGAACAGGTTCATAATCATGACCAAAGATTAATGATCTATCTTTATGTTGAGAAGGTTTCACTTCCCAATATTCATTTATTTTATTATCTGAAAAGTTTTGTTTATTAATCATGAAATTATTATTTAATTGATTGCTTATATCATTTTGAATAAAAGGAACTACAGAAGAATCTTTATATCCTAATACTTTTTCTATGGGATGAAGAGTAAGATTATTTTTTCCATTAACACCAGTATAACCATAGTTTTCTTCTACTTCACGTTTTGTATTAGCAAGAGCATTTACTCTATCACCATTCAATAATTGAAAATAACTATTATAGGTCTCTAAAATATCTGTCCCATATACATGAGCCATAGAAGGGCTAATAAAATCATTTTTATCTAATCCAACCTGCTCTAATGCAAAATCAGAATGTAATTTTCCGCCTTTAGTAGCAGTTGAAATATAATTTGACCAACTTTGTTTATTAGCTTGTTGCTGTTCAGGCGTTTGATTATACACAATATCTGTAGCCATACGAGCAGCTGACACGGGATCTGTTGAAGCACGCAATGAATTATATTTAGTAAATAAAGCATCTGATTGTTTAGTTAATCCATTAACAGCTTTACCTGCTCCAATTTCTCTTAATTCATGCACTTGCATTGCAGCTGATTCAATCTGTTGAGGATTAGCGCTAGCAGCTTTTGTGTTCAATGATTTAACAAAAACGGGTATAGATCCTGACGCACTAGAAGCTACTTGAACTTCAGCCTCATCTCGAGTAATAGGATTACCTTCAGCTTCTCTTTGATTGATATATTTAGTGGTTAATACATCAAATCCTTTATTTATTGATTTTTCAGTTAATCTTGCAAATGACTCTGGGTCATTCCAAGATGAAATAGCAGAATTAATATCGCCTTGTTCTTTATTATAAGTTTTAAGTGCGTCTATATAACTTAGTTGAGCTTTTTCATAAGCTATTGGAGAAACATTGTTTTTTAAATCTTGTAATTGTGAAGGTGTAATTTCATTAGGATTCTTAGCCAAGTCAACATTGAATTTTGCTAATCTCAATTGTTGGTCTTGGCTACGTAATCCTTCTTGATGATTGACATAATTCATCAAATTATTTGTAACACTCATATAATCTGAATCACTAATATCACTAGGCTTCTTATCAGCTAATGATTTTAGATATTCTTCGCCTTTTCCATCTGCGCGTGCTTTTTCGTATTGGTTAATATATTTACCACTTAAATAACTTTTACGGACAGCATCTATATTAGCTTTTGCATCTTCAGGCGTTATAAGACGTGAGGCAACATTTGATTGATTTAATTTTTTAGTTGATTCTATTGCTGAAAGACCTGCTTTTTCATTTCCAGCTAATGCAAATGAATAAGCGTGCTCACTATTCATATCATTGGCTAAAGCACTATTATTACGCTGGTCTTCTTTTTGTTCTTGAATCATCCTACCAGTTAATTTAGCTGTTTGTTCAATTTGAACGTTTCCGAATTGGTATCCCATTTCAGTTTGAACTTGCGTAGGTGCATTCTTTAAAATATTCTGTAATCCTAATGAAACTTTTTTATTGGTACTGGCAATTAAGTCTGGCGTTAATCGAGGCGCTTTTGCTATCTCAATGTTTGAATCTGTAATTAATTTATTAGCTTGTAATCCAAGAGTTGCTTTAGCTTGTTGATTATAACTTTCTTGCATGGTTTTATCGAAATCTGTTAATGGGATTCCTAAATCTCCATGAGGATTTTTACCTGCTTCAACTCCTAATTGAGTAGCTAATTGATTAGAAGATTGTTGTGCGATATAAGATCCAATAGATGACATCCAATTTGTTGACGATGCATAATCAGTCATCGCACTTTGAATATTAGGAAAAGAAGTAACTTGAGGGCTAACATTTCGATGATAAGGTTGTGGCAGCTCATCTCCTTGTTCTGGTGCGGGGACATGTTTTGAAAAATCAATATCAGCCATGAATTAGCTTCCTATACTCGTTAAACCAAATCCTTGATTACCCCCGCCCCATCCCGATAAACTAGTAGGAAATCTATTTAATGTTCTAGAAGCCCATCCTTGCCATAATTTATAGTTATTTGCTTTTCCTTCTAATGTAGAAATTAATCCTTGACCTTTTAAATCTGAAACACGCCCTAAAGTATTTAACTTACGAAGCCTTTCATCTTGCATAAAGTTCCCTAAGGATTCATTAAAGTTTAAAGCCGCACTTCCATTTGAAGTTGATGTTCCACGCGCAGCATAAACGGCCATTTGAGTTCCTAAATTTTGACGTAATGCTTTCATAGATTGAAGGCTTGCATCTTCAGCTTCTAAACGTGTCTGCTCTACATTCGCCTCTATTCCTGCTTGTTGAACTTTCATTCCCATATTCATAAGCTCAGCTTGATGCCGGGTTCCTAAAAAATCTGTTACCATTCCTGCAGCTTGCATGGCTAGTAATAAAGCAAATGGCATTATTATGCCTCCTTTAAATTTCTACTGAATAGAATACACCCAATAATTCTATATCAAATGGTTCATTATGCGTAATTATATAAGTAGGATTATTAAAATCATCCCATCCTTTTAAAATGGCTAATTCAAAGATTCCACGAGCAGGTGAAGGCGGTTCTCCAATATTGGCCATATCAAATGGCTGTAATGCGATAGGAACTCCATTAATTTCACCCCCAATCGTATTATTGAACATAAATCGCACAAACATTATACGCTTAGGTTTAGTTAATGTTGTTTCTTTAGCTGAATTTCCAGCCGCGATTGTTAATGGCATTGGTTCAATAATAGTATTAATTGGAAATCCAATATAAGCATTTGAAACATCTACTGTAGAACCATGTGCCTTAAATACAATTTCATTATTAATATTAGTCTCGCCTGGCGCATCGAATCCAAATCCATCTCCCACCATTTTAACATCTTGAACATTAAATAATGCTCCTGTAGTTACTGTATCGGTAGCAGATCCAGAATATTGAATAGCACAATCTAAAAATGTATCTTCTGTTAATTGCTCTAGTGTAAAAATTGTACTCAATGGCCAAGGTGTTACACTACTAGAGGTTCCAGCATTTGTAAATGTAACTGCATCTTCATTTGCTAACGCATCGTCTTGATTTAGATAAACCATAAAATCATTAGCATCTGTTCCTATTACCCAATAATATTGGGTAGTTACCAATTGAGGTGAACTTGTTGGTAAAGATCCTGATGTACTAAAACGTACTGGCGTTGGAACCGTAGTACTAAAATTAGTAGAAGTTGCTTTTAATGTCGTAGAGGTATATCCGCTAATGGAAGTAGGGGAACCTGCTTGTGCAATCTCTCTTTGAACTACAAACCAACATCTTCCATCAGATGAACTTCCAGCTTGAATGAATGATGCATTTCCATAAGATTGTTCCATGATTTGAGGCGTAAAGCCAGATACACTTTGTGATAAAAGTGTTTGGAATACTGACATACTTCCATTGCCATTAATAATAAATACAAATCGACTTCCCGCACGATTTAAATTTTGGAAAGCTGTTTCATCTTGAGGATCCCGAATTGTTTGTTCATTAATAACCGATACAATATCGGTGGTATAGGCATTATTAATCCCATCCCAAAGCATTTGCTGAGCATCATTGCCGGTTAATACTAAAACCTGGTTATCAATAGCCTGTGGAAGTAATACAGTTGCTGGACTTGAATCTTGAAGTTGAAGCGTAAAGTTATTGGGTGTAATAGCCTGAACATCCGATAATGGACTTGAATATATTCCAGTATTGGTATGAACCGTGATACTACGATAGGGCACAATGAACTTGATATAGTTCATATTATTAGAGGTTGGGAACCAAGCAATCGCATCATCATCATCAGTAGTGAGATTTCCGTAATTGGTATAGTCATTAATAGTTGAAGCCCAAAATCCATTAGGCAAACTTAAGGTATTAGCAAACAAAGCTCTATTTTGATAGCTAGAACAGACGATTGGCCACCCACGAGTATCGCTCCAGGCGGGTTCGGCTAATAATACTTGGGAACCTTGAATAGCCGTAGTAGCATCAAAAGGAGTCAATACAGCGACTGTAAAAGAAGTAGTACTTGCTACAGAAGTAATTCGAGATGTTCCTCCACCCCCAATAAATGCTCCCCCTACATACACAGAAGTTAATGGTGCATAAGCTGAACTTACAGTGATTGTAACCGAAGCACCAGTGGTAGCACTGGGTGTGAAAGTTAATGAATCATAAGATGTCGTTATGCCATTAAAATCATAAATTGGCAAATTCTTAAAATAACTATTAGCTAGAGACCATGTATTTTGAACATGGACTTGTGTTGTTCCTGTTCCAGAACCTGTAATCTGATATGCATTCGTTGTATCACCAGAAATTAAGAATGCTTTTGCAGCTTGGGGAGTAGTAAAAATAGAAGCTACAGTTGTGCTAGTTGATGCTACAAAATATACGACATTTGTCGTAATCTGAGGAGTGGTTTGTAAAATAGTACCACCTGTGACACTAAATTGTACAGGATATACTCTATTAGCGGTATAAGCAGCGCTAGCTGCCGTAAAAGTAGTAGCGGTATGAGAATTAATATTAATTCCTGAATTTCCACTTCTTGTAAGGTCCTTAGGATGATTAGTAAGACCTGGATAACACATTCTAAATGTTGTTCCCAAAACCGTAGTAGACATATAAAAAACTTGGTTTTGAGTAAAAGTATTACTAACTGTAGCAACTAATAATCCTTCAAGATAAATATAGATATTCCCTGGCGTTACAACCATTTGATAAACGCATTCATTTAAATATTGAAACGTATCAAAGTAAAGTTCATCAGTACTAGTAAATCCGGTAAGCGTTGATTGATAAAGAGTGCCAAATCGTTTTCCAGCTGCGCCTGTAGGATAAGTTAAAACATTTTGAGCAGTTTTTAATCCATTTCCATATTCATTGACAGTTGCCCGAGAATACATATAAGGAGAAAGTTCCCCTTTAGAGAAGATATCTTGTGACCATAGAGTGTATGGCATCTCATATTCTCACTTAACCTATTTGAGGACCAATGATACCAGTAATATTTCTCTTGGTAAGCATTGGGATTTCCCATTCTACAAACTGAGGTCTATTTTGAGCATCCGCAGATGCTGCAATAGCCCATTGTAGATTTTTCTTCTGCTCTAATGCACTAAAATAATCTGGCTTTTGGGCGCTGGATAGACATAAAAATGTTGCTATCTCATAAATGAAATAATTTACAAATGTCGCTGGTAATGTCGCTATTTCTGGAAGATATGCGTATTCCATATAAATAGGAGATTCAACACCCCAATTACACCAAATTTGATTATTAGAATAAATCTCATAAACATAGTTTTGAGGAATAATTCTAATATTTTTAAGATAGCCGGGTGGCAATAAATAAATCTGATTGAAATTCGTTTGCGGTGGCGGGACTTCAGTTGATAAAGTTAATTGTTGTATTTGAATAGAAAAACGCCAATTTCCAGTTCCTAAAACACTAGGTAATAAAATATCAAAAGCTTGAGAAGCTGCTATTACCATATCATCAGCATCATCAAGGGTGATAATAGGTTTGTGTCCTAATAGCATTACAGCGAGACTAATAATACTAGTTTTCGTGTATGCCATTAGGACTCATCCTCCAATCCAATCAATTAAGAATTGGTTGGAATAATTTTATACCAAACCCATACTTTAAACGTACTATCACCTGTGGTGAATGCGCCTGTAGCATTAGAAATGTATACAGCGGCATTAGTAGCAGTTGCTAAAGCGGCACCCGTTGATAAGCCACCACCAATTCTAAATAATGTGCTAGCCGATGCACCTGTGAAGTCCGTTGCAGCTTCTGTTGCAGAGGCCGCAGGACCAGCTAAATGTGCTGTGTTTCCGTATTGGAGACCTACCGCACCACCTGATGCAAATTGAGCAGCGCCGTATGTCATATTCAATACACATGAATCGACTACTACTACTTTATTTGAGCCAGGCGCAGCAATGACTTGTACGGGAGTTGCATACATGCCATTGAACTGAGCTGCCGTTAAACTTACTTCAGCCACATTTAAATAGGTTGGTTTCAATTCTAAAGCTGTACTTGCAAAATCTAACCCATTTCCGAGAGTGATTTCAGAATAGTTAGCTGCTCCGCCCGTAGGATTACCTAATAATATATCGGCTGCGGATGCTTGTTGCATTTTTGCATATGTAACAGCATTGTTAAGAATGTTTGATGTGCCAACGCTTCCAACGGGTGTAAATGTTGTTGTCGTTACGCTAGTAGAAGAAGATGCCGTTACAATCAATAATGTACTTGCATCTGTACCATTAGCGATGATTACGTCACCCGCACACAAACTTCCATACATTGACAAGAAGTAGTTAGCTCCTTCAATGGTTGCAATAGTGTCATTTGGGCTTCCATAAACATACAAATTTGGTGCGTTTTCTACCGTAGAAGAACCGCCATAAGGAACAACTGTAAGTTGTCCTTGGTTTAAGGACGAAGAGACACACGCCCAGTTTGCAATCGTAAATGCCATGTTTATAACTCCTATTCGTTAGTTATTAAGCTGCTTCGTCGCAATTGATTTGGATAATACCTAAATTATCAATTGTTACTGCGCCAGCTGAGAATATGCCATTTACTAACCAAGACGTTTCTCGGGGTAAATAGTTAATTTCAGTTCTGAAATCATGTCCAATTCCCATCCCAGTGGATTGTTTATGCCAGAAGAATGTCTTACGAATGTTCGTAGTAACAAATGGTAATCCACCTTCAACCATTTCTGGAATGACAATGATATTAACGCCCAAATAGTCACGTACGAACCCTTTATCTAATACTCTATTTTGAGTATAGAAGGTTGATACGAATTGGTCAGCTTGAAGTAAACTTTGGAAGTTACTTGCAGACATAGCAGCAAATCGTTCTGGTAAAGGAACAGCATTATTATCGAAGAATTGAATAGCTTGCGTATACTTCGAATAGGTCATATTTGTTCCGCCATCAGCAATCGTTTGGCCAGGATTTACTGCCAAAGAATCAATAATGATTTGGTCAGAACGACGGCCAAGAGCATTCGCTACTAACATAGCGTTTTCCATCTTAGCATCGAAGTTTACGGTTAATTCTTGTACAGAGTCTACTGCAGTAGGAGCAGTGTATTTTAGTAGAATTGCAGAAGTTTGGCTATAACCAGGATCTTGGATTACAACACTTTGTAAATAACCTGTTTGAACCGCTTGAATTTGATTTACTTTTCTAAAAGATACCGTTGCACCGATAACATCTCTTCGGACACGAACCGTATCACGTAATAAGAAACCGAGTGATTGATATTCTGCTTTTACTAAAGCATCGAACTCGACTTGTTGGACCGCAGTCAATGAAGTTGACATAGCATTTAACCCCTAAAATTGTTAATCAATAGTTAATATCTGACTAATTTCTCTCAGGGCTTGCTATGGAATAGATTATCTCTTTTTAAGAGGTCTATGTAGTAAGTTATCCTTTCACACATTAGGTGTCGGGCTAATATGTGGAATAGAATAATTATTATACTCAAGCGCCTACTTTGTCAATGAATCCCGGTGTATTTTTAACGGCAACTTCTAAACGACGTTGAATATCTTTTCTATACCCATCATCTGTTTTATATTTGCTCAAATTATTAGATAATTCTAATTTGATATCGTCTAATGAAGCAGTGTTTTGAACAGCGCCATTGTTACCAGGAACTTGTGCGACGTTTGACATTACTTTACCTCTTAATTCTTCTAAAGCTTTAATAGATTCTGCATTATTAAGACTGCCAGTTAATGCTTCATATCCTTCTTTAGATAGGTTAGCTTTTGCCCAATTATCTAAAGTAGACACCCTCTCTTTGGCATTATCTCCTAATTTTTTTAATTCTTCACCGTAATCAGTATTAAATTCGTCCATATATTTATCAACAGATTCAATCATCTTATCGATAACTTCTTGTGGAACTCTTTTTTCTTTAGCTACATTTTGTAATTCTTGAAAAGGCTCATAGTCAGCATCTAAATAACGAGATTTAGTAAAGTCGTATTTATCTGGCGCCGTTCCTAATTTTTTTTCTAATTCAGAATGTGCTTTAGCCATATCAGCAGCTGTTTTGAATTTTTCTGGTAACCAATTAGGTCTATTTCCTACTCCTGGTATTCCCTCATCAATAAACCAACTAGGAGAAGCAGTTTCATTATTAGAAGTAGTTTCATTATTATCAGTCATTATTTTGTTCCTGCAATTATTCTTTGTTGATGAGATTTAATAGATCCGATAATCATTCTTGGAAAATCTTTAAACCCTTCACCCCATAGAACATCTAATTGATAAGTAGCAGTTCCAGCTTTAGCTAATGATGGGATAAGATAACGTTCACGTACCAACTCAATAAAACGTTTACCCATTTCATTTTTTTCAAAAAGTTCGAAACATAATCTATCAAATTCTATGAGAGTTGGACTATTTTTTAATTCTTCTATTTTTTCTTGGTATTCTTTAAGATAGTTTTCTTGTTCTAAAATTGGATTTTTTTCCATTCATTCCTCATTGAGCTAAAGAAACTGGTTGGTCACTTGGATTAGTAGGTTGAGCAGGCGTTTCTCCTGTTGGATTAGCAAGCTCCATCAAACTTTGTTTGTTTTGAATTTTTTGCATTACTGCCGCAACATCATCGGGTTTATTTAAAAATCTATCATCAATCTGAAGCATATCCGCTAACATATAAGGAGTAGTCTTAGGATTAATATAAAGTTGAGTAGCATCAGGTCCCATAACACCTTGCATAACTTGTACGTATTGGACAAAACGCTCTACATTTTCACGTCCTTTAGCAAGATCTAATGGAGATTTATATTTAAACTTAATAGGTAATCCACCTATTTCTGGATAAGGCAAAATACCCATTGTGTGTAAAATATAAGCACAACGTTTAATAATAGGCCATCCCATTTCTTGTTCCATACGAGAAAATAAAGGCCCAATTTTTTCTGCTAAAGTTGATTGCTTCATTGCTAGTTCGTAAGCAGTTTGAGGTTGAACACTACGAGAATCTTGCGGTTGTTCAGCAAATAAAAGCTGCTTAATCTGCATACGTAAATCAGCCATAGTCATTTGAGCAAATTCTGGACTAGCGCTGTTAGGAAGGGGTATAAGAGGTACTTGCCCATTGCTACCAATGGGAGCAATAGGAATAATAGTGAATGGCTCAAGTTTGAATGTATGAGGGTTAAATACAGCATCACTGAAAGCCATGAAAGGTCTAAAAGTATTAAGATTAGCCGAAGCAAGTTCTACCCTCGCCATTTCATTTAAACTAATAATGGAAGGTAAAGCTTCCATGACTGGACCACGTCCCCATGTTTCATTATTAACTTTTTTCCATCGCCAAACGATACCAGGACTCGAATCTAGCCATTGTGTATAAAGTAAATCATTATCAGCCCATACTGCATAACAGTATTTTTTTGGTTGATTTGAAAAGTAAGCTACCCCTTCATAAATGTTTCTTACAACTGCATCCGGATCTGATGCCATTAATTGTTGTAAATTATCACTAATAACGATATTGGGCCATCTAAGATGAAGTTCAGATATTTTAAGGTTTTGCCATGTTCTAAACCAAGATTCAATATTCCCATTAACAGCTTCTTCAATAGCCAATTTATCTGATGGGATACTTGTACACATAAAAGGCATATCATCATTAATTTGATTAATGACAAGAGCCGCAGTTCCAATGGCTAAATCATAATAACATTCATTGATAGTAACATCGAAATTAGAAGCATGAATATAAGAAAAAAGCCTACGCATATAAGCATCTAAGACAAGCTGTGCACTTTCTAATATCTTTTGGTTATTTTCGTCAGATGCATCCTCTACCATTGAATCATCAACTTCTAAAAATCCCCATTGAGTCTTAGGGGGAGTCATGGTGTCATGAATTTTAGAAACGAAGGTAGTGACTGATTCCACAGCGGTAGTGTCATATACCCGAGTATTTTGAACAGTTCCTTGGAATTCTTTTCCCGGTAAATAATACCGATTACGGAAAGGAACTGTATAAAAGTATGCTGCTTGTTGGATAGGAATCCAAAGGTCAGCAACATACTTAGCAGCATTATATCGTTTACGTAATGTTTCTAATAACGAGTTCCCAGGCATTGCAACTGGAGGCATCCCCTGCGTTGTATCCATTTATTATGCACCTAATTGGTTAGTCATATCATTAGTAGCGGGATTTCCAACGCCTAATAACCCGCCTGCTGGTCTATAATTACTACGTAAGGATCTAATTTGTTTTTCTTGAATTCTTCTTTTTTCAACTTCTTGAGCAGCACGAGTTTGATCTAACTGCTGTCTCGTTAAAGCGGTTTGTTCTTTATAAGCTTTTATTTGGTCATTAACCATTTTGTTCTGGTTTTTAAGATCATCATTTCCTAAAATTCCACCAATAATACCAGTTGTTGCTGTTATTGGGGATTCAGCAATATTTCTAATAGTGGTCCATAAGCTCATAATTTGACTCCTTAAATCCAAATGTGAAGATATATTATTTTAGATTCAAATTCTTCAGGCATTATTTCTCTATCGACATAAATAATGCGCCAAGGAATATTAATCCTTTTTCGCAGTTCCTTTATTTGAGAAAGGATTCTTGACATCTTTGTTCGCCGAAATTATTGATAAATCTGATTTTAACTCATCTATTTGATTTTGTAACTCTAAAACCTCATGAGCATTTATACCGACATTTACGGCTTCCATAAGTTGCTTAAACTCAGAAGCCGTAAAATCTCCTTCAGCTGCTTGTCTAATAATAGCTTGATAGTGCTTTTCTGGAGTATCAGTAGGAATAAGACCTAGTTTAAGACGAGAATTCTTGCTGACGCCAAATTTTGACCAGCCTATCAATTTCCAATGCTCAAAGGCATAGTTAATAGTTCCCATTTGGTATTCTCTATCTCTGAGTTCTCTACCTTCTTGTTCCCATGCTTGTCGAGCTAGTATTTTACAAAATCCATATAGCTCTGCAAAGAAAGTATGAGTATTTAACCACGTTCTAAAAGTCCTTTCAGTTATTTTTGCTTCTGCACAAAAAGCTTCTAAAGTTCCTTTGTTTTTATCTAGCATGACTGTAATTAATAATTTTGAATGAAGCTCTTCATCATATTTTTGATGGTTAGAATTTTTGAAATGTTTATAAATATTTTCTACCAAAGTTGTTTTTGTATCTGTCATAATAGATTAATTCCTTAATTAATTTTATTAATTAATATTTTCTTATAATAAAGGATACTACATAAGATGATAAATATTAACCAATTTCGTGAGCTAATCATTAAACCTACTCTTCATGACTTAATGTTATATTCAAAAGAAGCAGAAGAACTTTTAGTTTTTACTTGTGCAAATGAGTCCTGTGGAGGAACTTATTTACATCAAATAAAAGGACCTGCATTAGGAATATATCAAATGGAACCATTAACCTATCATGACCTTTGGAATAATTATATCAATAATAATGGAAAATTGATGTTGATTTTATTTTCTAATTTTATGGTTAATCATATTCCATCAGAAGAAAGAATGATTTATGATTTAAGGTTTGCTACTGTTATTGCAAGATTATTTTATGCAAGAATAAATGATCCTCTTCCTTTTAGTGGCGATATAGAAGGAATATGGGAATATTATAAAAAATATTATAATACTTTTTTAGGTGATGCGCATAAAGAATTGGCCATGAAAAAATATTATGAATTTATTAAGAGTTAATTTCTTGATAATTATTTATTAATGTACTTATAGCCACATTACAAAAACAAACTCTACAAATTAATCGTGTTACTCTTTTAATATGAGTTTGAGAATCTTTTTTCCATTCAATAGGAATATAATCATGTGGTCCTCTATTTTTACCACACAGTTCAATTGCTTCACGTTTTTTACGAGCTTCTAATTCATCTTTTGCGGGCGTTAAACTCATTACTTACCTCATTAAAAATTAATAGTCCTTACGTAAATAAAAGCTCTAATACGATACATAATCCAGTCCCTCCAAGACCGCCGGCTAATGCAGCTCCTTGACTTGGACCGGCTACAGCGCCACCACCCCCTGAACCAAATCCAGAAGCACTCACACCGCCTGCAGTTGAAAAAATTCTTTGATATCCTCCTGCACCATAAGCAGTACTAGCGCCTGCACCAGAAAAATTAAATCCACCAGGAGGGGATGCATATCCATTAAATCCGCTTTGTCCTACATTTCTAAATTGACCACCCGTACCACCTGTACCTCCTGTACCGGGGTCAGCTTGTGTAGTTGCTGTAACTGCTCCTGTACTTTTTCCTCCATTACCTCCTAAAGCCGTCATTAAGGACCCAAAACTTGTAGTTCCTCCTGTACCTCCAGTACCTCCTAAAACTTGAGAACCTCCAGCCCCAATTGTTATTGTAAGACTAGCCCCTACAGATGCAGCAGAAAAAACGCCTATAGCTTGCTCTCCTCCCCCTCCTCCACTGCCAGCAGAATATTGGGAGCTACTAGTAGCAGGAGTGCCGCCACCACCACCTCCTCCTCCCAAAAGCCATACTAAAACGTACCATAATCCAGTAGTGGGAGTATAAGTTCCTGCAGATAATTGAAATAAGTTAAAGCTTACTGATCTGCCTGACATCGTACCTGCTGCGTTAGTTCCGATTGCTTTCAAAGCGCCAGGAGACAAGATAGAAGGGACGCCCGTATTACTTGTTATTAAGCTTCCATTATTACCGGTTGCTAATGCTGACATTACATTTGCAGCAGATGCATATAAAAGTGTATTTATTGCATTAGTCGATGGATAAGTAGTGGTAGACCAGCTAGGTGCCGCAGAAGCATTAGATTGAAAAATATTACCCGTTGTTCCTGGGCCGGCTAAAATAGAAGGAACCCCAGAATTGCTAGTAACAAGTGTTCCATTATTAGCAGTTGAAAGAACGCCAATAACATTGGCAATTGGGGCATAAAGAATATTATTAACAGGAACAGTATCAGGATAAGTAGAAGTTGTCGGAATCCAGGCAGAATTGTTACCTCTTAAAATTGTACCGCCCGTAGGACTTGCAGATGAATTTAATCCTCCCCTTGAAGTCCCAAGTGTTCCTGTCCATCCGGCCGTTATTGATGCTGCATTTAATAATGCAGTAGTAGGGGAACCACCCAAGGTAAGAGTGACATTAGTATCATCTGTCTTCGTTAATGCAGCTCCTGTGGGTAATGAGCTAGTAGTTGCCAATGTGCCGCTTGTAGGGAAAGTAACTGAGGTATTCCCGGTTAACGTACCAGTAAAAGTAAAAGCACCAGAATAAGTAACACTACCGCCAATCGTAATAGTTGATGTTCCATTGTTTACTCCTGTTCCGCCTCTAGTTCCAGATAATGTTCCTGTCCATCCTGCTGTAATAGAAGTTGTTTGAAGCAATGCTGTAGATGGAGTTCCTCCTAAAGTTAGAGTAACATTTGTATCATCTACTTTAGTTAAAGCAGAAGGCGTGATTCCATTGCTTGGAATAGCCCATGTTCCATCTCCTCTCCAAAATGTAGTGTTACTTGCTAAGGTTCCTGAATTTAAATGAGTTACTCCTAAATTTCCTGTTACATAAGAAGTAAGATCAATAGGATTTCCATTCCAAGTTCCTGTGGTTATTGTTCCTAAAGTAGTTATAGAGTTTTGTCCAATATAAGTAGATGCAATATCTATAATAGGAGTTTGACCGCCAGTTGATGTTATTCTATTGGTAGTTCCAGAAACACTTTCAACAAATAGCGGTAAATTAGATTCTACGTAATTAAATATTTGGGTTTGTAAATCAGAATATTTAATAGCTGAATCATCATTTGACCCATAAGGAGATTTTCCTAAATAAAATAAGTCATCGTCTCCAGAGGAAGTGCTGGGATTGGCTTGATATACTTGATATATATTTTTTGATAGACTCATAATTTTACTCTTCAAGTAATAATAAATTATTACCATTTAATAATAAAAATTCACCGCCCGAAAGAAGCATAAATGCTGTTTTTACAGGGGGCACTGGAGAATTTCTTCCCACATCATTAATAACTAATGGGGAAACCACCAATGGGTTTTTATTTATATCTAGTAAACCAGTTCTACAGTTCATAGCCATATAAACTTACTGATACTATTGCAGTAGTATCAGGAGTAATAAAACTTAAAACATCTCCTGATCTAACAAGCCTAGTAGCCGGAGATAATTGAGAAGCAGTTTGTGAAAATGAAGATCCTGGTACTTCAGCATCCACATTAGATGCAATAAAAACATTTGCCCCTGTTGAATATGAAAATACTGCAATCCATTTGCTAAAGTCAGAGGGAATAGTAAAATTTTGTAATGTATCCTGAGAAAGCATGGTGGACATATTTACATCTGTAAAAGCAGGTGCATAGGCATTATTACCTTGTGTGTCTCCATACATATTAAACATTATGGCTGCCATACTTTGTCCTTTTGCTTTGTAAATTTATTATTAATATTATATGGAATTGTATATTCTTTTGTTGGAGAAGATTTTTTTTCTGAATCTAATTTTTCTTTTTTATCTTCTTTTTTAACTTTAGACTTTTTGTTATTTTTTTCACTAAAAAATTTAATCAAGTTTAATCCTAATGTTTGCCATATAAGAATTTATACATTTCAATAATCTATCCATAGAATCAATACCAGGATAAGAATTATGATATTTATTAATTAATGATATTAATTCATCCATCGTTACATCATTTTCAATGCTTTTAATGTACCTTGTCACCGTATACCAGGCAGTATCATATCCTAACTTGTAAGCATTCATAATTTCTTTCTTATTC
>CAZGWG010000035.1:0-25322 GCA_964529165.1 uncultured Sphingobacterium sp. | reverse complement strand
CCTGAGTACAGAAACAGATTGTTTGCTTAATGCAAGATGAGTCAGGAACAAAGCAATCCCTACCAGCGCATCCCGGCCATAATGAGATTCAGGATAAATCACTCCTCCATTTCCTTCGCCTCCAATAATCGCCTGAGTCTCTTTCATCTTATTGACCACATTCACTTCACCAACTGCCGCAGCATTGTATATTCCTCCGGCAGCTTCCGTTACATCCCTCAAAGCACGGGTAGATGATAAATTGGAAACCGTATTACCTGGAGTATGTTTCAGCACATAGTCAGAAACAGCAACCAGGGTATATTCTTCTCCAAACATTGAACCATCCTCACATACAAAGCATAATCGGTCAACATCAGGATCAACTGCAATACCAAGATCAGCCTTTTTTGCAACCACCTCCCGTGAAAGAGCAGTCAGGTTCTCAGGAAGTGGTTCAGGATTGTGAGGAAACTCACCATCCGGCTCACAATAAAGCTCATAAATGGTTTTTACACCGAGCGCTTTTAATAAGGCCGGTACAAATATTCCTCCCGAAGAATTCACACAGTCAATCGCAACTTTAAAATTAGCATTTCGCACTGCCTCAACATTCACAAGCGGCAATGCCAATACCTTGTCTATGTGTTTCTGTAAATAACTATCGTCGTAAGTGACTTTTCCCAGGCTGTTAACCTCAGAAAATTCAAAGTCATTTTCTTCTGCCATAGACAATACCAATTGCCCTTCCTGATCAGAAATAAACTCCCCTTTATCATTCAGAAGCTTTAGCGCGTTCCATTGCTTGGGATTATGACTGGCAGTAAGAATAATACCACCACCTGCATTTTCATCCGGCACGGCAACTTCAACCGTTGGGGTGGTTGAAAGTCCCAGATCAACTACATCAATACCAATACTTTGCAGAGTACCAACAACCAGATTACGGACCATTTCACCCGAAATTCTGGCATCTCTGCCAATTACCACCTTATTTTTTCCAGTGCTTGCAATGACCCATCGGCCATATGCTGAAGTAAATTTTATGATGTCAGTTGGTGTCAAACCATTTCCTGCCATCCCGCCTATTGTTCCCCTGATACCAGAGATAGATTTTATTAAAGCCACGATTTATAATTATTCTGCAAAAATAACAATTACATCCTATTCATAACTGTAAAACAGTAAATGTATATATTTGCCAACATATCCCTTGATCTGCATATGTCAAAGAAGTGGTTCCAAAACTGGTTTAATTCTCCTTATTATCATATCCTGTACAATCAGCGTAATGATGAAGAGGCTGAATTTTTTATTGATAACCTCTGTGCCTACCTTAAACCCAAAGCAAACTCCAGCTTACTTGATATCGCCTGCGGTCGGGGAAGACATGCAGTATATCTGAACAAAAAAGGATATGATGTGACCGGGATAGATCTTTCGGTATCCAACATCAGATTTGCACAGCAGTTTGAAAACGAAAAACTTCAGTTTTACGTGCATGATATGCGATACCCTTTTTATATTAATTACTTCGATATTGCATTTAACCTGTTTACCAGTTTCGGTTATTTTGAAACAGAAAAAGACCATATTAATGCTTTAAAGACTTTCAGAAAGTCCTTAAAAAAAGATGGTATTCTTGTTCTCGACTATTTTAACAGTTATAAAATTATGCATCATCTAACCAACCAGGAAGTGAAGCATATCGATGGGATAGATTTTTACATCAGCAAAAAAATTGCCGACGGCAAGATTGTAAAAAGCATCTCTTTTGAACATAAGAATAAAGATTATTCCTTTAAAGAGGAGGTCAAAGCATTTACACTGAGCGACTTTCTGCGCATGTTTGAAAAAAGTGGATTTAAAATCTTAAACCATTTTGGCGATTTTTCTTTAAATCCGTATGAAGAAAGTAAATCAGACCGTCTGATATTTATTTGCCAGAAAGCCAATGCTTGAACAGATTATTCAGTTTGACCAGAACTTATTCTTCAGTATCAATCAGGGACTGATTAACCCTTTTTTCGACTGGCTTATGCCAGTCTTGAGAAACCGGTTTACCTGGACTCCCCTGTATTTATTCATTGTAATTTTTTTAGTCAGGAATTATGGTAAACAAGGCTGGCTCATCCTCCTGTTTGCAATATTAACCTTTGGCCTGACAGATTACTTTTCATCCTCATTGATCAAGCCCAGTGTTGAAAGACTAAGACCCTGCAATGACCCTCAGATAAAGACGGAAGTAAGAAATCTCATTGCATGCGGAAGCGGTTACAGTTTTCCCTCCTCCCATGCGGGAAATCATTTTGGATTAGCTGTATTTCTAATTCTCATTTTCTATCATAAATGGAAGTTCATTCTGCCGATAGGTTTATTTTGGGCATTCTCCATCAGTTTTGCACAAATCTATGTGGGTGTACATTATCCGCTTGACATCCTGGGAGGAGCTCTTTTGGGTTCGATGATCGGATATCTGATGAGTACAATAGTGCTGGTGACTAAATCATTCAAAAAATGGGAACCTGGGAAATAATTTTGCTGTTCAGCAGCTCTTTGTTGGGCGGATTAGGAATCTTTCTGCTTAAGACCGATAATACTAACCGTCTTAAACTGGTCTTGTCGTTCAGCGGTGCTTATCTGTTCGCCATCACAATTCTGCACCTGATGCCGGATGTTTATCATTCCGGCGATTCACAGGTAGGTTTATATATTCTCGGCGGATTTCTGCTTCAAATTATAATGGAACAGTTTTCTGAAGGTATAGAACATGGCCATATCCATAAGCATAATCATCAGCATTATGTTTTCCCGATCGGAATCATGGCCAGCTTATGCTTACACGCATTTCTGGAAGGTATGCCACTGGCACAGAAACAACATAATGAGCTGGTGTTTGGTATTGCACTACATCATATACCAGCCGCATTTGCCTTAGGAAGCGTTCTGTTGCAAAATAAATTGGGTAAAGGCATGATTATAGGGATGCTGGTGCTTTTTGCTTCTATGAGCCCGCTGGGCTATTGGTTAAGCTTTGAAATTGGCCGAGGATCAATAGGCAATATAGATGTCTATTTCGATCGTATTATGGGAGTTGTTATCGGGATTTTCCTTCATATTTCCACCACCATCCTATTTGAATCCAGTGTAGATCATAAATTTAACCTGAAGAAAATGGTTGCAGTAATACTTGGAATTAGTATTGCCCTGATCGGGTTCTATTTACATTAAAACTGAATTAGGGCTCCCAAAACAGACTATATCAGGTCAACAAGAAACCCAAAACTCTATCTCCACCTAACAATACCGGGCCCATTGCTCGTTTCTCGTTTCTCGTTGCTCACCCCTACCCCCTCATCTTATCCAGTAAACCACTCAGCGCAGCGGCTTCCTCATCACCAAAGCTTTCAGGCATCAAATCCTTAACAGAAATTTCACTGTCAAGCATCTGAAGAATTTCAAGACCTTTCGGACTAATCAGAACATCAACAGCTCTGCGGTCTTTATTACTTACACAGCGTTTAACGAGACCTTTCTGAACCAGTCTTTCGACAATTCTTGAAGCATCAGACATCTTATCAAGCATACGTTCCTTCAGAATATTCACGGTCGCCGGATTGGGATACTGCCCCCTTAAAATTCTCAAAATATTATACTGCTGCAGTGTAATACTATGTTTATTAAGCTTTAACCTGAGCAAATTGGTTATCCATCCATAGGTGTAGATCAGGTTAACGACCACTTTTTGATGGTTATTCTCAAATTTCCTGTTATAAATTTCCTTTTCTATTTCCATTATGATATTCAGAATATTAGGAGCCCTAAAGCAATTGGTTTTCGAAATAAGAAGAACATCAAATTAAATACAAATTTATTTAAGTCGCGTTTTTTTATTTTTATTCTGCCCATATTTCCAGGGACAATTCTTACACTTGTTCTTACAACAGTATCCTCTTTTTAAATGATACTTTTCTGTAAAAACCAAATTTCCCTGTTCATCGATAAGATAGTCAATATTTTCAATCAGCATGATTAAGTAACTTAACGATTAAGCGATCTTTGAAATGAGATTGTAAATGTTTCCCATTCCCATGAAGTGTCCAAACCTCCTGTGGTTCAACCTTTATGAGCATATAAAGTATATCATTCCAGTCCACATGATCAGAAATAAGAATTTGCAGATCGTTATTAGACTGTAAGCGCATCCAGCCTGATGCAAATGCCCTGACCACATTCTTTGCTCTGATATAGCTGTTAAAAGTTAATGGCGGAACAATATAGACTATATTCTGATTGGGCTGTTTCATTTCCTTACGCGTATAAAGTTCATACTTACCAGGCTGAAAGCCAAATTGCTCATAGATCTTATTTATCCCGTAAATAGAGTGATGCACCAGTACCCTGCGCTGCGGACAGTAATCGGATATGAGACGGACAAGCCTCTGAGCTTTACCAAGGGAATAAGCCCCCAGCAAAACATTATGGTCAAATGCATTCAGTTTTTCAATTTCTGAATTAACAGGAGGATGTTGCACCGCCGGATCAGCAAAAGTAGTTTCAGTGATTAATACATCTGCCTTGACAAAGGCTATTTTTTCACAGGTAAGATCATCCTGTATCTTATAATCACCAGTATAGAGATACCTTACACCCAAATATTCCATCAGAACCTGCGCTGAGCCTAAAATATGTCCGGCAGGTATGAAGCTGATTTGCACACCATTTATAAAAAAGGGCTCTGACCAGTTATAGGTTTGAAAATGATTTGCTGCATTCTTTTGATACCGGTGCAGCATAATTGCCGCTGTAGCAGCAGTGCAATACACATTCTGATTCCCTCTGACCGCATGATCACCATGGGCATGCGAAACTACAGCATGAGCACAAGCCACCTGAGGATCCAGATAAAAATCTCCCGCCTGGCAGTATAAACCATACTCGTTAATAACTAAAAAATCTTGAATAATCATCTCAGGGCGCAATCTTCAAAAACTGCTGATGTAATTGGATAATTTGAGGGATTAATAATTGTTTTTCATCATTAATCAAAACATGATCTGCAAACTTCATCTTCTGCTCATCACTAAACTGTCTGTTCATTCTCAGAAGGACGTCTTCTGTACTGATACCATCCCTGGCTTTTACCCTGTTAATTCTGGATTCAACTGGTGAAATCAGAAGTATAGATTGATCGCACATCTTATAGGAATCACTTTCATACAGGAGAGCCGCCTCTTTGATTACATAAGGTGCTTTTGTTTGCTCCAGAACCCAATTATCAAAGGCTCTGAAAACTGCCGGATGTACCAGAGAATTTAATTTATCAAGCTGATCCTTATCATTGAACACAATTTCTGAAATATAAGCCCTGTTTAATTCCCCGCTCTTTGAATAAGAGTCTTCACCAAATGTTCTCAGAATATCTGATTTTAAAATCGGGTCAGTATGCATGATCGACTTGGCAATATCGTCTGCATAAAAAACCGGTATTCCTAACAGTTCAAATACCTTACAAACCGTTGTTTTACCACTTCCTATCCCTCCTGTTATACCTATCTTAAGCATCACTTTTGAATTATAAAATCTAAGGTTTGAGGTTCAATTTTCAAAATTCTGGTATATGCCGGAGTACGGATTATTCTAACCGGCAATTGGGTATATCCATTTTCCTTCCAGTTATTCAAATCAACAATTAACTCAAAATCATTTCTGTCTAATTCCTGATATTTACTAAGAGGGCTTAAAAAAGTAAGTTTCACTTTATCGGGCAGCAGTCTTACATTTCTGTATTCTTTATTATTGATCACCTTAATGGGTATTTCAATTACCTTTTCAGTAAACTCATCAACACTTAATTTAAGGTCCACCGTTCTTGGATGTATGGTAATGTTTGCCTTGGAAGGTCGCTTTAAATTAATCTTTACATTCACATTTTCGCTCACTTTAGTCAAACTAAGCTGCTCCGTTTCCCAGTTTGTTATGTTTGCAAGCTCTTTCACCGGACCAGTAATGGTAACAAATGCAGGGCTGATCTCTGCAGAATCAGAAATACCGAATTGCTCTTTAAACTGAATATTCTCTTTCAGTACAACAGGTATTTTTTTAACTGCACTGGAAGAGAAATCAAAATAAAGTGTATCCGGATAAATATAAACCACCTTCTGAGTTGAACCAACCTGATCATTAATTTTTTGAATCTGATCCGAAAGTTTGATAAAATTCTGCTTCCGTAATTCTTTAAGCTCAACATCTACAGACTGCGGATTGATTCTTAGTTTAGAAAATAATAATTGCCAGCCGGTCCCCTCAACCTGAAGCCGCACTGTATCAGACTGAAGGGGATGAAATGCCCTGTTTTCCGGCAGATTAACAAAATGAACCAAGGTCTGAGCCTGATAAACATACCTGTTAGACAGCGCAATAAACAACCATGCCCCAACTGCAAATAATAAGCAGAGCAGAAACAGGGAGATCCGTCGTCTCTCAATTTTAGTAAATTTGATAAAAGGCATATCAGATGAATTGATCAAATTTAGTCAAATAAAAACGCCGCTTCAAAAATGAAGCGGCGTTCATATTGATTTCAGTACCTTATTACTTGGCTGCTGACGGACTAAGTGCTTTAGAAGCTTCCAGTGAAACTGAAGATTTTTCAAAACGGATTTTAGTACCGCTTTCAACTTCAATCAGGAATGTAGTATCATTAAGATCAACTATTTTACCATGTATACCGGAGGTTGTAACTATTTTATCTCCCTTTTTTAGTTCCTCAACAAATTTCTTATGATCCTTTGCTTTCTTCATTTGCGGGCGAATCATAAAGAAATAAAACACCACAATTATAAGTAGCATTGGTAAAAACTGGCCGATTTGTTGCATATCCATATTGTTTTTTGTTTAAAATTGATTTTTACTTTTTAACTGCCTCCTCAACCATTCCGAGTATATTCAGTTCAGTTAAAGATGGAATTGTATTTGCTGTAATACTTATTATTTTATTCTGCATACCTGGTTTTCCGGCACTGTTAAAAACAACACGAATAACTCCGTCAGCTCCGGGAGCAACAGGTTCTTTAGGGTATTCCGGTACAGTACAACCGCAGGTTGCTGTTGCACTGCTAATGATTAAAGGACTTTTACCAATATTTTTGAATTTAAAATCGTAGGTAACCACAGCCCCATCGGTGACCTTACCAAAGTCATAAACCTCTTTCTCAAATTTAAAGGCCGGTGCACTGGCAGTATCTAAAGCCGCAATCTCACTTGTTTCCTTTGAATCTGCTGTACTTTCAACTGTTTTCTGATTGTTACATGCTGCTAAAACAACAAGACATGCAATTGATAAAAAAATCTTTCTCATTATAATTTCAATAGTTTTTAATATTTATACTCTATAAAATAACAATCTTAATAAAAATTACTCCATTAATCCACGTCCCGACTTACGAACCTTTCCTGCGCTTTTCAGGTCGGCTAAAATTTTATCCAAAATACCATTTATAAACGAATTACTCTTTGGAGTACTGAACTCTTTTGCAATCTCTATGTACTCATTCATGGTAACCTTAATGGGTATTAAAGGAAAATGAATGAGCTCAGTAATAGCCATCCGCATCAGCAGGGTATCCATCACCGCAATCCGTTCTGAGTCCCAGTTTTTTGTCTTTTGAGCGATCATATCCTGATACTCTGATTCAAAAGCGACTACCTTTTTGAACAGATCCAGAATAAAAGGCCGGTCCTCATCCCAGTTAGGACAAACCTGAGCCAGTTTATTATCATCTGGATTTTCACTTGAAAAGTTCTTGAATGTCTTAGCTATCAATGCCTGAAGTACTTCTTTATCTACCGGCCAGTTAATAAACTTTTCCTCAAATATCTGCTCAATACCCGGCGATTTAAGAATCAGTTTCTTAAAGATATATTTGATAATATCCTTATCAGATTGTATTGTGTGAACTTCCAGACTATTAAATGAGGTATACTCGTCAGAACCCTTTAAAGCAATAAAAATGGATTTACTTACCTCAGGATCAAAATTCCATGAAATCTTATACTTCTTAACTGCTGCCTGGTATTCTGCATTTTGTCTCAAAGAAGTAATAAAGAGATTGTTCTGAAGCTTCACACTCGCATTAAGATCAGCCTCAGAAGGCAAATGTTTATTGGCCCTTTCATCGGCATCAATTATACTGTAATCTGCAACCTCAATTAAGAGAGAGAGTAACCAGAAATACATCTCGCTTACCTTATCCACACTTTGTAAGAGTGCCTTTTCAAAAGGCAAAATTTCCTTTACTTCCGATTGCTGATAAGAATATAATACCTGCAATGCTTTAACCCTCAGATGCCTTCTATTTAACATGTATAAGAACGATTTTTTTTATTTGTTGATCCTAAATTAATAGGAAGCTTTTATGTTTTTGATATCCTCTATCCGCTTTTCAGCAATTTTATTTGCCGCCTCGCTGGCCGGAATATTCTCTTGTTTTGATTTTTGCAAGACTCTTCTGGTGGCTTCGTAAATATTCTCGGCCATCTGAAAGGTTTTCTTTTTATTAAATCCGGCAATTTCTGAATAACAATTGATCAGACCACCAGCATTGATCAGGTAATCAGGAGCATACATGATACCCTTTTCGAGCAACATATTGCCATGAACGAGTTCATCTGCCAACTGATTATTTGCAGATCCTGCAATTATAGAACATTTTAACCTGTTAATGGTTTCAGTATTAACAGTTGCCCCCAGTGCACATGGTGAATAAATATCTATATCGAGATCAAAAAGGTTATTATTGGCAACAGCAATCGCACCATATTTTTGTGCAATCTGACCTAAACGCTCCTCATTAATATCACTGATATAAACTTTCGCATTTTCATTTCTGAGCAGAGATACGAGGTTCTCACCAACATGTCCGATTCCCTGTACTGCAACAGATTTCCCTGCCAGACTATCATTTCCAAAGCACTCCTTCAAACAGGCTTTTATACCCATGAAAACTCCCCTGGCAGTAACCGGAGATGGATCTCCACTTCCTCCGATAGATTCAGGAACACCTGTAACATATTTCGTTTCCATCCGGATATATTCCATATCCCTGGGGTTAGTGCCCACTTCTTCTGCAGTGATGAATGACCCGTTCAGGTTTTCAATAAAACGTCCATACCTGCGCATCAGGGCCTCCGATTTATGCAAGCGGCTGTCGCCGATAATGACTCCTTTTCCTCCACCCAGATTTAAACCGGTAATTGCTGCTTTATAGGTCATGCTGCGTGATAAACGCAAAACATCATGAAGTGCTTCTGATTCTGACTTATAAGGCCACATACGGGTTCCGCCCAGCGCAGGGCCAAGAGTGGTGTCATGAATGGCAATAATCGCTTTTAATCCGGTACCAGGATCACTGCAATAAACTAATTTCTGATGACCGAAACTGTCAAGCTGACTAAAAACTGAATGTTCTTCAAATTGAGATAAAATCATGTTGGATGCCTGGCTTTACGCGACAAAAGTAGTAAAAAATGTTGTTTTAATTATTCATAATGGTTTGCAATTGTTTTTATAATGAAGGGATGAGGTGTTAAGGGAATGGGAACCCGATAACGGAAAGGAAATGAGGGATAGAGAATGGTTGCTGGCAGGTATTGGGTGGATGTGAGGGGAAATATTTGTTCCAAAGCAGTTTAAATTGTTCATATCAAGTGTCAATCTGGCTGTTAGGGCTATTCAAGTGTCATTATTTAAGAGATCGCTGTTCCTGCCTTCCTGATATAGTTGTTCGGAATTGAATCAGAGGACGCTATCAATAATTGAATTGTCATGGCGGGCTTGCCCGAAACCTGCAACAAAATTCGTTTCCACTATTGTCCATTCTCATCTGTCAATTCCCTAAATTCTATCTACTTTTGCTCAACAATGATCGAATGAAAGAACTGGCTTATCTCAATAAATTCTTCTATAAATATCGCTGGCGCTTGTTGCCGGGAATACTTTTTGTAATCATATCAAATCTATTTGCTGTTTTACCTGCACAGGTTATCCGTATTGCTTTCGATCTTGTAAATGAAAACATCGCTATTTACAGACTTTTTGATGGATTCAACCGGCAGGAACTGATCTCCAGAATATTCGGCCAAAGCTTATTGCTATTCGGAGTGATTGTGCTCTTATTAGCACTATTAAGAGGAATATTCTTGTTTTTTATGCGGCAGACAATCATTTTAATGTCCAGACATATTGAATATGATCTGAAAAATGAAATCTATCAGCATTATCAGGTACTATCAATGGCCTTTTACCGAAGAAACAATACAGGCGACCTGATGAACAGGGTAACTGAGGATGTGAGCAGAGTCAGAATGTACCTTGGACCAGGAATCATGTATACTATTAATACAAGTGTTCTGTTTGTTCTGATCATCATCTCCATGTTCAACGTGAATGCACGTCTCACGGTATTCTCTCTGCTCCCGCTGCCGCTTCTCGCGATTACAATCTATTATGTTCATTCAATGATCAATCAGCGCAGTGAAAAAATCCAGGAGCAGCTTTCATCCCTGTCAAGCTTTGTTCAGGAAACCTTTTCTGGCATTCGGGTAGTTAAAGCTTATGTGCGTGAAGATGATATCCGTAAAAAGTTCAACACTGAGAGTGAAAACTACAAAACTCATTCCATGTCCCTGGTGCAGGTACAGGCCCTGTTCTATCCAATGATGCTTTTGCTTGTCGGACTCAGTACCATTGTAACCGTTTATATCGGAGGTGTTGAGGTGATGAATGGAAATATAACTTCAGGAAATATTGCTGAATTTATTGTTTATGTCAATCAGTTGACCTTTCCTGTCATGTCGCTTGGCTGGGTTACTTCATTGATTCAAAGGGCTGCGGCATCACAAAAGAGGATCAATGAGTTTTTAAATACAAAGACTGAGATCAGGTCGCTCTCCAATGAAAAGGCAGAGCTAAAAGGTAATATTTTATTCAAAGATGTTAATTTCATATACCCCGATACCGGCATCCAGGCGATAAAAAACATTTCATTTGAAGTTAAATCTGGTGAATTTCTTGCGATTATAGGCAGAACGGGTTCAGGAAAATCGACTGTTGCCAATCTCCTGATGCGGATGTATGATGCGGATGAAGGACAAATACTACTTGATGGGAAAGACATTAAGCAGCTTGATCTGCAGTATTTCAGGCAGCAAATAGGTTTTGTACCCCAGGAAGTTTTCCTGTTCTCTGAAACGATTTATAATAATATTGCTTTCGGAATGTCAGAAACTGAACCAGGTAAAGTAGAAAAAGTCGCTAAAAATGCTGCGGTATATGAAAACATAATGGAGTTTGGTAAAGGCTTCGAAACGCTGATTGGTGAGCGAGGAATTACCCTGTCCGGCGGACAAAAACAAAGGCTTTCGATTGCAAGAGCAATTATTAAAGAACCCCAAATCCTTATTTTTGATGACTGCCTCTCTGCTGTTGATACCCGTACTGAAGAAGAAATTCTCAGTAATCTGAGCAGGGTTATGAAAAATAAGACCAGTATTTTAATCGCTCACAGGGTATCCACGATAAAAAATGCAGACCGGATACTTGTGATGGATGGTGGAGAAATCATAGAACAGGGTACCCACGATGAACTGATGGCTCTGAAAGGAAGCTATTTTGATTTATTTGAAAAACAATTGCTGGAAGAACAGACGGCGACGGAATAGGAAAAGGGAATGGGAAATAGGGAATAGGGAATGGAATTTTCCCCAATTGTCAATTGTCAACTATCAATTGTCAACTGTCAATTATCAATTATCAACTGAAGCCCTCTCTTGTTCAAAAAAAAATCAATTTGTTACTTTACTAATATCTATTATATTTACCCCTACCAAAATAAATATAACTTATGGGAGATTTCGACAACAAAGAAAGAGAAGAGGTTTTTTCGAAGAAGGTACGAGCTGGGAAGCGCACCTACTTTTTCGATGTTAAAGCTACGCGTTCAAACGATTATTATGTTACAGTAACTGAAAGTAAGAAACGTTTAGAAGACGGCGTTTTTATTAAACACAAAATATTCCTTTACAAAGAGGATTTTGAAAAGTTTGCTGAAGGCCTGAAAGAAACCATTGATTATATCAAAGCACATCAGGAAGTAGTTGAAAAACGTTATGAATATTCAGAAAATCATGCTGAACCTGCAAAGGAAAGTGATGATTTCTCTTTTGAAATATAATTCATTTTGCTCCTTAAGAGCAATTCTCTTCATAAAAAAGCCCCAAACAAGAATTTGTATTGGGGCTATTTTATGACCCTGCCCCTTATTCTGAATCAATGCGAATGGCCCTTTTTATAATGATCCAATAACAGATCCCCGCCAAAATCATTTTTCAAATCCCGGACAACCGAATGAACATGATTGGCATTATTCTGAGTATTATCGTACTCTATGACAATTGTTGGTCCCTGAACACGGTAATACGATCCCTTACCTATCTCCGGTTTGGTATATCCTGCCCATGCAAACCAGATATTATCCAAACCCTCCATTTGGATTTCCTTCATCATTTTTTCAGCAAAATCATGCCTGTATCGCTGAACATAAACTCTGATCAGTTGGAGCAATAATGATTGCTGCACTTTTGTTAATTCCGAATATCTGATTCCTTCCGGTTTGCCCAGCAAAGCCTTGCGCTTATCAAAAGTCAGTATATCTTTAAAAGCGACCGTATCAATGATTGTCTTTTTCAATTGCAGGGCAGTTAAGGAATTTATTAAAGCAAAGCCTTTATCAGATTCCTGCTTCAATACCTGTTTTCCTGCCATTGGTCCATTAAGTACAATTGCAGGATTACTGCCCAGAAAGCCGGGAGTACCTGCTACAAGTGTCTTTTTATTGAATGAAAAATTGAACGAAATATGATGTCCTTCAAAACGCCAGCCCCAGATGCTGTTTGGCGAAGGATTCCCGAAAATCGTAAAGTGGTAATTGCCCGGATCCCGGTAATGATCATCCGGCTTCCTTTGTTCCAATTCTTTTAAAACAACTTCCAATTGCATAATCTCTTTAGTCTTTTGATAGGCTTCTTCACTAACACACGACTTTAATAAGTCCAGGGCCAGCTTATGCTGCTGAGGATTCATCTCATTAAAGGTAATCCCCTTCCTTTTCATCGGTACAAAATGAAAATTATAGCGTTCTTCCACATCAAACGGAAAGACCGTTTCGGCCTTTTGGGCATCAGTAAGTAATGCAATAAAACGATTAGCTGTTATAACCGATTCCTGCCCGAAGGCAGTGAGTTGAAAACAAAGACTAATACTCAATAATACTAAAGCTCTTTTCATATTGCGGAATCATTAAATAGAGATACATAGTAATTCATTTAAATACAGGTATTTAGTTAACCATCTTAACTTATTCAGAAAAATATCAGATATCTGGAAATTAGTACCATAGCTAACCAAAACTAAGTCCTATTTTTCAGGTAATGAAAAAAGTACAATCAGAGTGCTTAAAAAAGCAGAAGCCTCTAAGCAATTTAATTAAATCTCCTGAACATTGATAAATAAAGAATGAAAACAATGAGGAGAATATTTAGCTTTAATTAACAAAATTGGTTCAGCACCCTTAAAACAAGAACATTTCATGAGCATTTATACCCATAATTTTTCCAGGATACCTCTTTCTTTAATGTTCATAGGCTTATTAATCATCAGTTGTAAAGAAAAACCGCTTACATCGGCAGTAAGTCCGGATAAGGCTCTTTCTACATTTGAAGTCCCTCCCGGTTTTAACATAGAAATGATTGCTGCAGAACCTCTGATTTCAGATCCTGTGGACATGGAAATTGATGAATACGGGAATATGTACGTAGTTGAAATGCATGGTTATCCGCTCGACAAAAGCGGAAGCGGCAATATCATCCTCTTAAAGGATACTGATGGAGATGGAAAGATGGATGAGCGAATTGTTTTTGCCGATAAGCTAACCCTTCCTGCAGGTATTATGCGCTGGAAGAAAGGCATCCTGGTTACAGATGCACCAGATTTGCTCTACCTCGAAGACTCAGATAATGATGGAATAGCAGATATCCGTAAAACAATCCTCAAGGGATTTGCCCTGTCAAACCCCCAGCATAATACCAATAACCCTATGTACGGACTGGATAACTGGATTTATATTGCACATCAGGGTGCAACTTCAACCCGCGAGTACAAAGAAGAGTTTGGAGATGAAGGTTCTGAAATCATCTTCCCCGACTCACCGGATGCACCAAAGTTAGGTAAAAATGCGAATGGCCTGTCAATCAGGTTCATGCCAGATAAGAAAAAGATAGAAACACTTTCCTATCAAACCCAGTTTGGACATGCTTTCGATCAATGGGGAAATTGGTTCGGCTGTAATAACTCAAACCAGGGTTATCATGAGGTTATAGCAAATCGCTACTTTCAGCGCAACAAGAATCTGGTGATTTCAAGTTCTATCCAGTCTATGTCAGATCACCTGAACGCTCCGGAGGTTTTCCCTACAACCACTCATCCCGACAGGCAATTACTCACTGATGTGGGGGTAATGACTTCCGGAAGTGGCATTACTGTATATGACGGAGGCGCCTTTCCTGCCCCTTTCGATAAGAACATAAGTTTTGTAGCTGAACCTGTCAGCAATCTTGTCCACGTGGATGTCCTGAAAGATAAGGGTACGAGCTTTGAGGCAAGTGCTATCCTGAAAAACAAAGAGTTTCTTACCTCAACGGATGCCTGGTCGCGCCCGGTTAATTTCTATGTAGGTCCGGATGGAGCACTTTATGTCCTGGATTATTACCGCAGAGTAATTGAATCGCCTGAATGGATGTCGGAACAGGCAGTTAAAGCCGGAGGACTATATGACGGAACGGATATGGGTCGGATTTACAGGATTACAGCAACTGGGCAGAAAACTGCAGAATGGACAAAAGGTCTCAAGCTGGGTGATGAAAGCAGCGAAAAACTCGTGGAGCATCTTAGCAGTGACAATAGTTGGTGGAGAACTAATGCTCAACGACTTTTAGTTGACAGGAACGATAAAAAGGCTGTGCCGGCACTTCTGAAAATGGCGAAAAACCCAAAATCTGTGATGGGAAGACTTCATGCCCTATGGACGCTGGAAGGTCTTGCTGAATTGAACCCTGAACTTATTGAACAAGGACTAAAAGATCCTGAAGCCGGAATACGTCAAAATGCGATCAAACTTGCTGAGCTTCATTTACCGGACTCTCCGCAATTGCTTAAAACACTCCTGCAGCTTCAAAATGATACTGACCCCAAAGTCAGGCTACAATTATTATTAACCCTGGGTTACGATAACTCCAGAGAATCAGCAGAAGTAAGAAATAGACTATTATTCCATGATATTAATGATAAATGGATTCAGATTGCAGCTTTGACAGCTCCCTCTTCGCAAACTGAATCCATTTTAAAGGAAGTACTCAATAAATATCAGTCTGATATCCCCGCCTACTCTTTATTAATTCAGCGACTGGCTACAATGACTGCAAATGGCGGTGAACAAAAAGCGATCAGGGATCTCCTTCAAAGATCTGTAGCCAATGAGTCCGGAAAACAAAACCAATGGCAGGGCGCTATGCTTGAAGGACTTGCTATGGGATTAGAGTCACTTAAATCAAAATCTCCCGACTCCATTCACGCCTTTAAAAACGATCAAAGCCTATTGATCAATACCTTTTTCAGTCACCCTTCTGATCAGGTAAGGAAAGGATCTCTGGATATGCTGAAAGTAATCGGATTAAGTAGCGGAGCAGAAACAAAAGCAGCAATTGACAAGTCATTGTTAATTATGGGGGACCGCAGCCTGACAGATAAAAAACGTACAGAAGCGATTAATTTCCTCGGATTAACTGAGCCTGCTCCTTATAGTACATTACTAAAGAATTTAATTGTACCTCAGGAACAACCCACAGTCCAGTTGGCTGCTTTAAAAACATTGAGCAAAATCCCCGGAACAGTGGTAAGCGATTACGTCTTACAGAAATGGGCTGTGCTAACCCCTGAAATACGGGATGCGGCTATTGGAACATTTCTTGGGAATGATGAGCGAATTAATCTTCTTTTAAATGCCATTGAAAAAAATCAGGTTCAGGCCAGCAGTGTTAGTTTTGGAAGAAGTGTTCAGTTGATGCAAAATAAAGATGACAAGCTGCGCAACCGTGCCCGAACACTGTTTACCAAAAATGAAGAAGAAGGCAAAAAGGTAAATAAAGCCTATCAGGAAGCACTTAACTTAAAGGGAGATGCAAGCAAAGGGCAGAACGTTTATTTACAGAATTGCGCAATTTGTCATCAGGTGAGAGGGAAAATGGGGATTGATCTTGGCCCAGATCTTGGGACCATTCATAACTGGACTGCCGAAATCATTATGGCTAATATTCTTGATCCAAATATTTCAATCTCCAGTGGCTATGACCTGTGGAATGTTGAACTGAAAAACGGGGAATCTCATCAGGGAATAATTTCAAGTGAAACCGATGCGGCTATTACACTCAAAAACAATGGCAAGCTTGAAAAAACAATCAATCGCCAGGATATTAAAGAAATAAAAAGTATGGGAATTTCTGCAATGCCTACCGGGTTGGAAAAGAAGATCAACAAACAGGAAATGGCAGACCTGCTTGCATTTTTGAGGAAATTTTAAAGGAATAATCGTCTTACAATAAAAATTATAGAAGCATGTCAATCAAAGGATTAAAATTTCTACTCTTGGGTCTTGTCGTAATAACTGCCGGGGCTGGTTACGGTCAAGATCCCGGTAAAGTATTCAGGGCCTCTGTTGTCAAAGTAGATATAACACCCGAAGAACCTAAGATGTTACTGGGTTATTCTGCGAGGAAATCTACAGGAATTCATGACCGCATTTACCATCGGATTGTTGCGATGGATGATGGTGTAAAGCAGTTCTTTTTGGTTTCAACAGACATTTGTGTGATGTCCCCTTCTGAATATGATCATGTTGCTGACATGCTTCAGAAAGAGCTTGGTATTGATCCTGAGAATTTCTGGTGGACATTAACCCATACACATTCGGCACCGGAGGTTGGTGTACCGGGCTTGCCGGAAGTTTTCATGGGAGATCGCTACAAGCATGACGTAGATACAGCCTATACCTCATTGGTAGAGCGTTCATTGATAAAAGGTATTGCTGAAGCCCGCAGCAAACTCGTTAAAGCAAAGCTGGGAATTGGCTGGGGATTTTCACAGGCAAATATTAACCGCCGGGCAGTAGATGTGGATGGAAAGGCATCACTTGGATTAAATCCGGAAGGCGCAGTTGACCGTAAAATTGGTTTAATTCGTCTGGAAAAAGAAGATGGGAGTCCGCTTGCCCTGATCGCTAATTATGCGATCCATGGAACGGTGCTGGGTCCTGCTCATACAGAAATCAGCGGTGATGCCCCAGGAATCGTATCAGAATATGTGGAACAAAAATTAGGTGTCCCACTCCTCTTCATCAATGGTGCGGCAGGAAATCTGGCACCCATTTACAGTGTCTATCCTAACCCCAAAGCAGGACACCTGAGCCAGTTTAAGGTGTTATTGGGAGACAAGATTATTGCAGCTAACAAAGAGCTGAAATCCAGCCGGTCTGATATTAAATTATTTACAGGTTCATTAATTATAGAAACCCCCAGAAAAGCCAATCTAAGCTGGCCTAAAGATTTATCCAGATACACACAAAGCACGGCAGCGGGCGATCACCTCGTGCTCCTTCCGGCAAGATTCCTGAAGATCAATGAAGATGTGGCGATATGGAGCCTGCCGGTTGAGCTGTTTTGTGAAATCTCAAATGAGATCCGGGATCGTTCGCCATTTCCCTTCACATTTTTCTTTGGCTATACGAATGGCTGGCTCGGATATCTGCCCACTGAAAAAGAATGGAAATATGGAGGCTATGAAATCGAAACCGTTTCTCCCTATACTCCTGCTGTAGAAAAACATTTAAAAGAAGCTGTTCTGACTTACCTGGAAGGCGAAATGAAGAGCACAGCAACGTCTCAGCCACAATCCCTCAATAAACCTGCACTAGTAAAATCAGAAACCGATGGTATGCTCAGACTTACTGCCAGAAATGGTAAAGGCATTGGCCCGAAAATCAAATACATGCCCGAATGGTGGGCTTTTGGATGGTTTACGAATTTAGACAGGGTTGAATGGGATGTGGAGGTTGAAATTGAGGGGGAATACCATGCAGAATTAGTATGGTCAGTTTCTGATGAAACAGCTGGTAATGAGTTTCTGCTGGAAGCTGGCAAACAAAAACTGACCGGAACGATTGAACGTAGTGGTTCCTGGGAAACTTTCAAGTCAAAAAACATCGGGACCATCAAACTAAAGCAAGGCCGTCAAAAGATCGTTTTCAGATCAAACAGACCTGCTGTAGATGCCGGGATGTTAGACTTGCGGGAAATTAAACTAAGTCTGGTCAAAAGCAAATAAACACTCATCCACTAAATCAATATAAAATGATAACATTTAAACATAGTCTCTGGTATTTATGCTTCTTCACTGTTTCTTTATTTGGATGTGCTGAAAGTTCCAAAAAAACTCAGGACCAAAATGCCGAATGGAAGATGGGCGTAGCTTTGTATTCTTTCAATCGTTTTTCATTTGCTGATGCCCTTGATAAAGCAGACAGTGCCGGGGTAAATTATGTTGAAGGCTTTTCTTTCCATAATATGGGTAAAGAATTCAATGATACCACTATGGCTTCGATGAAGCAGGAAGACATCAGCAAAATGAAGGAAATGCTCAGTGCAAAAAATCTTGAAATGCAATCCATGTATGTCAGCGGTGCAAAAAATGAAGCCGACTGGAAGTACTATTTTGAGCTGGCTAAAGCAATGAATATGCAGCATCTGGTAAGTGAACCTGAAAAGGAATCCTGGGATATGCTGGATAGTCTGGCAGGATTATACAAAATCAAAATAGCCATTCATGAGCACGCAAAGGGAAAAAGCCAGTACTGGCACCCTGATTCGGTAATCGCCGCGATGAAAGACCATCCTAATTTTGGAGTATGCGCCGATTTGGGACACTGGGCAAGAAGCGGATTAAACCCTGCTGAATGTCTGAAGAAACTGGAAGGTAATATCCTCGGAGTCCATTTAAAAGACATTCATCAATCTGATAACCCTGAAGCCAATGATGTAGTTATAGGCAAGGGAGTAATTGATTTCCCTGCTGTAATAGCAGAACTGAAGCGTCAGCAATTTAAGGGTGTAATTCAGGTTGAATGTGAACACAAAATGGAAAACAACCTTGCGGAAGTGATCGCAGGGAAGAAATATTTTGAGGGATTATATACTAAAGTCAATTAAAAAAAAACTGTAAACAAAATGAAATCATTTCCGCAAATCCTAAACAGAGATTTATTTTTTTTAAATAAGAATACATTTCTATTAATATTATCAATTTTTCTTTCTGCTGAAGTGCTATTGGGGCAACAAACTGAAACAACATTTGCCTGGCCAGAGGGAAAGCAGATAGCCATTAGTTTAAGCTTCGATGATGCCCGTGCAAGTCAGGTAGATGCCGGCACTGCACTGTTGGATCAATATGGTGTCAAGGGCACCTTTTATGTGGTTCCAAACTCTGTTAAACAAAGATTGGAGGGCTGGAAGAAAGCAGTTGCCAGTGGACATGAAATCGGGAATCATTCTTTCAACCATCCTTGTACAGGAAATTTTCCATGGTCGCGACAAAAGGCAATAGAAAATTATACTCTGAAGCAAATGCGAAATGAGTTAATCCTGGCTAATAAGGACATCAAGGAATTACTGGGAGTTGAGGCTGAAGTATTTGCTTATCCTTGCGGACAAACCTATGTCGGCAGAGGGGAAAACACTAAAAGCTATGTGCCTGTTGTCTCAAAACTATTCCTCAGTGGCAGAGGCTGGCTGGATGAAGGTCCTAATGCTCCCCAATTCTGTGATCTTGCCCAACTAACCGGAATGGAAATGGACGGAAAAGATTTTGAGCAAATTCTACCGCTGATTGAAAATGCGAAAAAGAGCGGCGCCTGGCTGGTTCTTGCAGGACATGAAATGGGGACCTCAGGAAATCAAACAACCCGATTGAGCATGCTGAAAAAGTTAATTGAGTATGCACAAAACCCGGCAAACGGGATCTGGATTGCTCCGGTTGGAACAGTGGCTAAATATATAAAAGGGCAGAAGGGGTAGTTTGTGATTGTGGTTTCCCGCATTCGCGGAAACCGATAGTTATCGGTTGACAAGGGTTGTTTGGATTGAAAAGGTTCCTGCCTTTGCTGACAAGAGCTGTTTGGAGTGAGGAGGTTCCTGCTTTCGCGCGATCCGATTTTATGGGATGACGTGAGTTGTTGGTGTTGAGGAGATTCCTGTTTTCGCTGACTGGAGTTGTTTGGAGTAAGGAGGTTCCTGCTTTCGCAGGAATGACAAGTGTAGCTTAGGGGACAGGAGATTCCAGCCTCCGCTGGAATCGAAATGCGGAACCGTATGATAAAAGATGTTACCGTTTACTCATTTTTTTTCTTTAGGTATTCCGGGGATTGCAATTTTGGAAAATGAAGGAATATTTTGTTTACATGCTTAAAATACATATCATAATGTTTTGTACATCGGTTTTACTAACAATATCCGAAGAAGAGTATACGAGCATAAACGAAAGCTCGTTTATGGATTTACAAGCAAGTATAATTGCAAAAACTAGTTTGGTATGAACAATTTACTGATGTGAACTTAGCCATCGCCAGGGAAAAACAATTAAAAACCTGGCAACGATCCTGGAAAAATACTTTAATTGAAAAACTTAACCCATATTGGCATGATCTTGCCGCGGATTGGTTCATTAAAAGTAGTAGGTAAGCTAAACCGATTCCAGCGAAAGCTGGAATCTCCCCTACTATCCCTTCCGATTTGTCATTCCAGCGAAAGCTGGAACCTCCCTAAACTTTCGTCATTCCGAAAGAGGGAATCTATAATAACAATGCCTGAAGAACTCGCATCTGTGAATTTCAAATTTCACAGCCCATTCGGTCGGAAAACGGGTGCTTATGATTTTTCTATAGACATACGCCCTATATGAAGTCGAAGAACAAAAGCTTTACTGGACAGCAATTCCTAAAATCTAACCATCCCTACATAACTACTATTCGCAATACGCTGCCTGTCGTCAGAAATAAACGAAATCCAGATATGATGATCTGTAGCATTTTTAAATCTATCAATCGCAATAACCTCACGCTCAGATGAACGCCTAGCACCACTCATTGTACCGATGGAAATATTAGTTTTGGTATCGCAAATCACTATCATAACCTGATCATCCTCCCGAAAAATCCACTCACTACCTGCATCCTTTGAATTATCCCTCCAGGTAAAAATTAGTTGATCTTCTCTCTCTTCAACAGCCACATCAACTGCCCCGGGTAAATCACCCATGCTGAAACGGAAGGCAGCATAATTTATTTCTCCATCTTCATTAAACGCATTCAGCATATTCCATGACTTAGCCGAATTATGGGCACTATTCCCATTACGTTTAGCTTCCAGATTGAAGCCGACACGAATGAAGGGTAAAAGCGGCTTAAGCATATTCTGCATCTTCGAAAACTTCGAACGGCAAATATTCTGATTGAGCGAGCCTTTTTTATTCTTTTTGGAGTATTTGGGTAAACCCCGGATTACCCATTTGCCGTATTGTTGATAACCGACAATGCTTCCGGCCTTGCCGCTGAAGCCTCCATTGGGACCACCATTTAAAATAGCCATAAGATAGGATAAGTGTCTATCCTAAATATAGTTAAACATTCTTACTAATACAAATTTTAGACTATGCTTAGTCGTAGGTAGTTCGTATGTTGGTCGGGTACAATTGTCATACCTCCGACCAAAGTCCGTCTAAACTTCGACTAAACTCCGTTGAATATGAAGTGAATTTAAGAACATCTTAATGATTTGATGTTTACCTGTTGGTGCTGAATTTGAAAGAATTGAGAGAGAAAGCTTGCCTGACAATTTTAGTCTGGTTCAATATAAAATTGAACGTTCCGAGTTAATTGCTTTTATAATTTTCAATTCGGGTTAGGTAATTGGGGAGAATGGGGATATTTAATAAAGGATGATAAAAACTTCAAGCCAGGCAATTTGGGTAGCTTGAGAGAGTTTTATAGCTTGAATAAATAAGTTGTAAGCAAGCATAAATAACGACTGTACTCCGAAAAAACAGATATCTGAAAACGAACTTTGACATCTTGACAAAAAATACGGACTGGCTTTGGCTACACACAGACTGACCTGAATGCTTTAAAAATTTTCCTACCCCACATTTTAAAAAATAATTTTAGCCAGCCGCACATTGGCACATTTGCAAAACTGCACAAGCCGACCCACAACCAAAGTTTTGCAAAAGAGCCAATTTCCCAACGCTCGACAAGGATGTTGAAAATAATTTGAAATAAGTGAAGACAAATCAAAAATCTTTTTCTAATTATGACACATTATGTCAACAGAAGTTATGTCAACAGAAACGATAGGCGAAAAGCTAAGACACATTCGAGAAGAAAAGGAACTTCCATTGCGAAAAGTTGCTGCATTGCTCGACATTGATGTTGCTATTTTAAGCAAAATGGAACGTGGGGAGAGGAAAATCACAAAAGAAGTAGTTCTGAAACTTGCCGACATATACGATTACAACCCAGATGAACTTTTGGTTTCGTTCCTAAGTGATAAGATTTTGTATGAAATTCAAGATGAAGATTTAGGAATAGAAGCACTGAAAGTAGCAGAGGAAAGAGCCAAATATATAAAAGCGAATAAGAAGAAAGGACAATAGCTGAATTAGAAAAATTGTGGTTAGCGTTTGGTTATATTCCAACAAATTCAGATAAATCAATTGAAGTTGATTTCTATTGCTAGGAAAAAGGAACTTATCGCTTTGATATTTAGCAGTGGTTTGATGAAAAATTTCCAAATGGATTGGCAGTTGATTTTAATTTAGTATAATAAAAATTATGGCACTACCCATAAATATAGATGAATTACTACACGGGAATACGGTTGAATGGGATCGGATTGAGCTGAAAAAAGGATGGAATCCTGAGGATATCATTCATACTTTATGTGCATACGCCAATGATATTAACAATTGGGATGGAGGTTATGTCATTATTGGAGTTGAAGAAGAAAATGGGAAAGCTAAGTTGCCACCTATTGGTTTACGCGTTCAAGAATTGGATGCCATTCAGAAAAAACTGATTGAACTGTCTCATAAGTTAAGTCCTGTTTATGTTCCTGTTTTTCAGCCATATTTAATGAATGGAAAGCACATATTGGTTGTATTTGCCCCCGCTGGAGATAACAGACCCTACAAAGCTCCTATTAGTTTAAGTGAAAAAAGAACAGAAAGAGCAATGTTCATCAAGCGTGGCTCAAAAACGGTAAAAGTTAAAGATGGTTCGGATGACGAAAGACGACTTATTGAACTCACAGCACGCATCCCTTTTGATGACCGAATCAACCAAACTGCTTCCCTTAATGATTTGAATTTACGTTTGATTCAAAACTATTTAAAAGAAACGATGAGTTCCTTGTATGAAGAAAGCACGAAAATTCCATTCTCTGAATTATGCCGACATCTAATGATAGCCAAGGGTTCTGACGAGCTAGTACGACCTACAAATGCTGGATTGCTCTTGTTTAATGAAAATCCAGACAATTTCTTTTCAGGGGCAAAAATTGATTTGATAATCCACAAGAATAAAGTTGGAAAAGACTATACCGAAAAGTTATTTACCGGATCTATCATACAACAGATTAGGGATGTCTTGCAGTATTTCAAATCAACTATTATAGAAGAATTGGTAGTTAAATCAGCTAGGCAAGCAGAATCTATACGTTTCTTCAACTATCCCTTTCAGGCAATAGAAGAAGCTATAGTCAATGCGGTTTATCATAAGAGCTATGAACGAGAAAATCCGGTGGAGATTCAAATTCATAAAGATAAAATTGAAATATTGAGTTTCCCTGGTCCTATGCCACCAATTAATCAAGCTATGCTGAAAAAACAAAGAGTAGTAGCACGAGATTATAGAAATCGCAAAATAGGTGGGTTTTTAAAGGAGTTGAAGCTTACAGAAGGTAGAGGAACAGGATTGCCCATTATTCATAGTAGTATGGAAGAAAACGGTTCACCACAACCTGTTTTTGAGACGGATGAAAACAATGCTTACTTTTTGTGTATTCTTCCGATTCACCCTTTAGCCCCCAATGCTCAATACAAAAGAGCCATTGATGAAACCAAAGATATCACCAAGCAAATCAATGACTTGAATGAGATAAACACCTATCTCAGTCTCTCTGTCTCTGAAATTGGAGACAGAGATAGAGAAGCTATCAGGAAAGAAATTAACGATATGACCAAAATGGTCTTGGACTATTGTATAAAGCCGAAATCAAGAGATGAACTATTTGAAAAAATAGGGCTTTACAAAAACACAAAAAACTTCCAAAACCATATAAAACCTTTGATTGATTTGGGTTGGTTATACTTCACGATACCCGACAAGCTTACAAGCAGAGATCAAAAGTATTACACCACAGATTTAGGGGGAAAATTACTCGCAATAATTTCAGCAGACAGTAATTCAGGAATTAAAAGAATTCCTGTAGCATCTTCAAACATTGCCTCTGTTGGCTATGACAAAGAAGCACGCATTTTAGAAATAGAATTTCACCACGGTGCGATTTATCAGTATGTTGATGTGCCTGAAAAAGTATATGATGAGTTAATGAGTTCACCTTCTCAAGGTGCTTATTTTATGCATGAACTAAAAGATAAATTTAAATATCAAAAGAAATAAAAAACGAAACGCACAGCCGACACTCAATGACACAGAAACGCAACGCTGACAATGGTTTTCAAGGACGATGGACAAGAACCACTGGCTATAACAGCACCTACAAAATATTGGTGGTTCAGTGGCTAAATGAAGCTTTGTGCTTCTTATCAAGTTCAGTACTGGCAGACAGTTTTGTGCTCCGAAATCGTCACTTTCGCCAAGCCCGAAACCGTTATTCCGAACTCACGTTATATCATCAGTTTATATAAAAATAGATAATGAAGTCAATACAACTTTTAAGTATTTACCAGGATTTAAATCCCAAGATAATTCATCTTCTTATCAGGCTAAATTCTGAATTTCAAATCAAATCCATTTTCAAGCCTGCCATCATTCCATTTTCAACCCTTTTGATTTCGCTTACCTTTTTCTGCTCTTTAAATTCATCTGCATCAGAAATATACATAGGGA